>JABXJY010000478.1 GCA_013375385.1 Desulfobacterales bacterium | reverse complement strand
CTTGAATATGAGGAAAGATCCTTTAAATCGGTTAAAGGTAAAAGAGGCGGTGTACAGAGCCATTAATAAAGAAAAACTTCAAAAGATGTTCTATCCGCAAAAAGCAACAGTAGCCCGGGGTTTGATTCCTCCTACTCTCTGGGGATATAATCCCGATGTCTCGGAATACGAGTTTGACCCTGGGAGAGCCAAACAGCTATTAAAAGAAGCGAAAGTAGAAAAGCTTACCCTCAGTCTCTGGATACCTGAGAGCCCGGTTTCTTACCTGCCAGATCCGGAGGGAATAGCAGAGCAGATAAAAGATGATTTAGCTGGGGTAGGAATAGATGTCGAGATAATTAAGATGGATTGGCGAAGCTATGTGGAGGGAGGCGAGAGGGGTGAACATCATCTGGCTCTTACCGGATGGAGGGCAGATTTTCCCGACCCTGATAATTTTCTTTACCCTCTATTGGACCCCCAGGTTCTAGAGAAGCCTGGCAATACCAATTGGAGCTTCTACCAGAGCAGGTTCTTCCATGAAATTCTGGAAAGAGCAAGGCAAGTTACCGATGAGGTAGAGCGAACAAGACTTTACCAGGTGGCTCAAAAGATTGTTCAACAGGATATTCCCAGTATCCCTTTGGTTCACACCAGGGGGATGATTGCATTTTCTCCTGAAGTAGAGGGGGTGAGTATAGACTCTACCGGAACAGTAGAGTTCGAGAAAGTATGGATATCTAAAAAATAAAAGATGGGAATGGGAGGTCAAAAATGGCCCATAAGGCATTTGTGCCCTTGCTAGCGATAGCAGTGTTGCTAATTATCTCCTCGTCAGTTTTTGCCGATACTTTATTTATGAGAAACGGTGACCGGATCGCGGGTGAGATTACCAAAGTGGAGGTTGAAACCAATTACCCGGTGGTGGAAGTTAGTGCAGTGGAAGTTGACGCAGAGGGGATCAGTGCAGTTATACTTTCGGATTTATCTGAAGAGGAGGAGAAAAGTGAGGACATTCTAGTGATGAAAAATGGGGA
>JABXJY010000215.1 GCA_013375385.1 Desulfobacterales bacterium | reverse complement strand
GACATCATTGCCAGATACGGTTTGAGCGACCCGATGGTCATGACCAGGGATCGGCTCACCCGGGCGATCATGCAGGAGATCCTTGAGGGACGGGATGTATCGGGCGGAGTAATCATGGACCTTGGCACGGCACAAGAGAAGCAGCTAACCCAACTGGGTCATCTGCTCCCTGCTGTGATCCCACAGGGCAAGAAAGAGTTCATAGTCTCTCCTACGGCCCATTTCTGCATGGGTGGCATCATGATAGACGAAAATGCCGAGTCCCAGGCCCCTGGCCTGTTCGCTGCAGGTGAGGTATGCGCTGGGGCCCATGGTGCCAACCGGCTTGGCGGCAATGCACTTTCCGAGGTCTTTGCCATGGGAGGCATTGCCGGAAGAAGGGCGGCGCTGAAGGCAAGGGAAATCGGCCGGCCACAACTTCCTGAAAGGGAGATAGACGCCGAAAAGGCCCGGCTTGAATCTCTGCTATCCAAAGGGGACCGGCACCCTCGAGAGCTACGCCGCTCAATAAAAGAGGTGATGTGGTATAAAGCAGGGATTATCCGCAAAGGAAGGGACTTGGAAGAGGCTCTAGGACGAATCGAAGAGCTTAAGTCATTGGTCCCCAGACTTCAGGTAGAGGATTTCAGGGGGTTAATGAACTCCCTGGAGTTGCAGAATATGCTGATTTTGACTGAAATAGCCTGCCGTGCGGCGCTCTTGAGGACGGAGAGTCGAGGCGCCCATTACCGCAGTGACTATCCTGAGGAAGATAGCGCCAACTGGCTTAAGAATATCGTCATACGCAAGCAGGACTCCGGGATGAGACTGGAGGCGGTGCCGGTGTCTATGGACATGGTTACCCCGTAATGGGTCGGTCAGAGACTTTTCTTTTGACGATAATCTTATCTTTCTTTAGATTTGCTGCCACGGGACGGGCATGAGGATGGAGGAGAAAGAGGGATGAAGAGGGTCCTAATCCTCACAGGAATATTGATACTGCTCGGGTTTGTCTTCTACTGGACAGGGGCAGGCCCCAGAGAGGAGATAAAGGCGAGTCAGCCCATTATGGATAACCGCGAAAGACAGATCCCCGTGGAGACCGTCTTACTGCACCGGGGCTCACTTGATCGCCGGCTCCATCTGACAGGCAGTATTATGTCCGAGGCAATGGTGGATGTATTTTCCAAGGTGTCGGGCATCCTCGAGAGGATCAGGGTGGATCAGGGTGACAGGGTAAAGGCAGATCAGGTCGTTGCCATGGTGGAGAGGGAGGAAAAAGAGGCGCAGCTCCAGGAGGCCCGGGCTGCCCTTGATGTGCTCCGGGCTCGATGGACCCAGATGGAGACAGGGGCCAGACCGGAGGAGCTTGCCCAGGTCGAGCAACTGGTCCGTCAGACCAAGGCCCGCTGGGAGACCCGCCTTGATGATTACAAGAGGTTAAAAAACCTCAAGGAGAGGGACTTTATCTCTCAACAGCGCCTCGATGAGGCCATGCTTCAGGTGACCCTCAGCGAGGCGGAATACAACTCTGCCAACGAGAAGCTCACCCTCCTGAGAAAGGGAGCGAGGCAGGAGGACCGCGATGCCCTCCTCGCGCAGATCCGTCAGGCCGAGGCCGCAGTGAGGCTCGCCCGGATTCACCTGAAGAACACAACGATCCGTGCGCCCATTGGCGGCATTATCAGCAAGAGGTATCTGGATCGAGGTGCATCTGTTAGTGCAAGCACTCCTTTGGTAAGGATCGTGGCCATGGATACGGTCAAGGTCGTTGTTCAGGTGGTCGAGAGGGAACTCGCCAGGCTCAGGACCGGAGCCGTGGCCGATATCCATGTGGATGCCTATTCAGATGAAGTCTTTCGGGGCGCGGTGGCACGCATCAGTCCCACTGTTGATCCTGAAAGCAGAACGGCTGATGTGGAGATCCAGGTGGATAACAGGGACCACCGGCTAAAGCCCGGGATGTTTGCACGGGTGAGCCTCATTGCACAGAGGCGCGACGGGGTCCTTCTGCTCTCGAGAGATTCCCTCTTGAGGGAGAGTGGCCCCACGAGGGTCTTCGTCCACGACACCGGCAGGGCATCGCTCAGAGAGGTGAGACTTGGACTTGAGGGAGAGCAGTACGTAGAGGTGATGGGGGGGCTGCGAGAGGGCGACGAGGTCATAGTAGCGGGTCAATACGAACTGAAGGATGGGATGCCCGTAAAGGTTATCAGGAGGCACGAAAACCCATGAACCTCTCGAATCTCGCGGTTCGAAGACCCGTCACAACATCCATGTTCTTCCTTGCCCTCCTGATCTTTGGCACCATCTCCCTGCTTCGCCTTCCAATAGACATCTTGCCGGATATAACCTACCCGGCCATCACTGTCGTCACTACTTACGAGGGAGCCGGACCTCAGGAGGTCGAGACGCTCATCACCGAGAGAATCGAAAAAAGGGTCAGCACCATTGAAAACGTGAAGGACATCCGCTCCACCTCCGATGAGGATACCTCGACCGTAACAGTCGATTTTAACTGGGGAACGGACCTGGCCGAGGCGGCCAACGAAATCCGAGAGAAGATCGATCGGATTCGCCGTTTTCTGCCAGAGGATGCAGATGACCCCTTCCTCTATAAATACGATCCTTCAAGGCGGGCCATCCTTTACATTTCCCTGACAGGCCCGCTCCATCCATCCACGCTGAGGGACCTGGCCGACGACCGGATCAAGTACGATATCGAGCAGATAGAAGGGGTGGCGGCCGTTGATATATGGGGAGGCCTGGAGAGAGAGATCCAGGTGGAGGTCCACAGAGGGAAACTCCGCTCCATCGGTCTATCCATCGATGCATTGGTGAAGATCCTTGAGGCAGAAAACCTTTCGCTTCCAGGGGGGCGTCTCGAGACCGGGAGGAGGGAGTGGCTGGTCCGTCCCCTGGGGGAGTTCTCGAAACTGGAAGATATAGAGGACATTATTGTAGCCATCAGGCAGGGTAGGCCCATCTATTTGAAGCAGGTGGCCCATGTGAGGGATGGGTTTAAGGAACTCCGCAGACACATGAGGATTAAGGGTGAGCGTGGTGTGATGGTGGCCGTCAGGAAAAGATCGGGAAGCAACACCGTTCAGGTCTCCAATCGAGTACTAAAGATTCTTCCCGGGCTCAAGCGTGACCTTCCCGAAGGAGTCACTCTTTCTGTGGTTATCGATACGGCGGAGTTCATCAGGAAATCCGTACGACAGGTCAAACAGGTCGCCTTCATTGGAGGGATCCTGGCGATCGTAGTCCTGTTTGCCTTCCTCAGAAACATCCGAAGCACCCTCATCATCTCTACTTCCATACCCATCGCCATCTGGTCCACCTTCTTTCTCCTCGAGGGGATGGGGCTCACCATCAACATGATGTCTCTGGGGGGGTTGGCCCTCGGGATTGGGATGATCCTTGATAGCTCTATTGTGGTCCTGGAGAACATCTTTCGCCACCGAGAGGAGGGAAAAGGTGCTGTAGAAGGGGCCCTTGAGGGGAGCCACGAGGTGGGGATGGCCATCACAGCCTCCACCCTAACCACGATCTGTGTATTTCTTCCCCTCCTTTTCTTGAGGGGGATCGAGGGAGTGATGTTCAAGCAGATGGCCCTCACGGTCACCTTCTCCCTGGTGGCTGCCTTGGTAGTGGCCCTGAGCTTGATCCCCATGCTCTCATCCCGGGTTCTGAGGGTTGAAAGAAGGGAGGAGGGTGCGGTTCGAGCTCGCTTCTACGAAAGATATATGAAGGGGTTGGGATGGTCATTGAATCACCGAAAAACAGTCTTAGCTGGATCGGTGCTCATTCTCTTTGTGGCCTTCTGGGCCTTTCAGCTTAAGGGTGTTGGAACAGAACTCCTTCCGGAGATCGACGAGGGGATCATCAACGGGGTCATCGAGATGCCGGTGGGAACACGTCTTGACCTCACCGACCGGGTCACGAGAGAGGTGGAGCAGACACTTCTTCGCGATGTTCCGGAGATGAAAGGGATGTTTGCCCGTTCAGGCACCCACTGGCGCCGCGGAGGAGGGTCTCACAGGGCCTTCTTCCGTGCCTACCTGGTGGAGAAAAAGGATAGAAAGCGCTCCATAAAGGAGATTGTGGCGGCCCTGAGACCGGTGCTTGCCAGCATTCCCGATGCAAAGGTCCGCATTTCCGAGGGAAGGGCCATGTACAGCAGGATCCTCGGTGGTGGAAGGGAGGAGAGGCTTGAGATTGACCTCAGGGGCTATGACCTCGACACGGGAAAGGCTCTAGCCGAGGAGATCGTACGCAGGATAGGTCGCGTCAACGGGGTCATCGATCCGAGGATAAGCCTTGAGGACAATCGGCCCGAGCTCAAGATAGAGATCGACAGGTCCAAGGCGGCCACCATGGGTCTTTCGGTCTCGCGGATCCTTCAGGTTATCAATACCAATATAGAGGGGACAGTAGCCTCCCGGTACAGGGAGGGAGGCGATGAGTTCGATATCCTCGTGCGGTTACGGGAGGAGGATCGTGGCAGGCATGAGGATATCATGAACATATTCATCACCGGTCAAGGAGGCAAGGAGA
>JABXJY010000214.1 GCA_013375385.1 Desulfobacterales bacterium | reverse complement strand
GCCATTGAGATAGTCTCGCGCAAAAACGCTGAAATCCTCGGCATCAGCGATATACTCGGGACACGGGAGAAAGGAAAGTGGGCCTCGTTCACCTGCAAGAACGGCGATCCATTCGACCTGACGAGTTATCCCGTTGCTGTATAGGGGGAGGGCAAATTACTCTTTCCCGAGTAGGAATGCGAAAAATGATCTTATTGAGCAAGACCTGGTGTTGAGTCAATCTAAGGTTACGTACTATAGTAATTAACAAGCGGATATGTTCAAAAAACGGGATGCGGGTACATTTATTGAGTTTAAGAGCGAATTTCATATTGATCTAGCACGGGTGAGCGAGAAATAACGCGTTGACCCCAGTGCGAAGCCGTTACTTGAGCTCATTAAGAACAAGGATGTAAAGAGGATTACTGGAGAGACATCCATTTTGTGCTCTTAACAAGAGGGTATAGAACACCATGAAATCAACACCGCACAACTTAGTCATGTCTGCACTGTACAATGGCAGAAAAGCTGAGAGACCACCTGTGGGAAGCCCCACTTCAATCGTCTGCCACGGCCTCATGGATGCTGCCGGTGTCTCCTTTCCACAGGCCCATCTGGATGCCAACGCCATGGCCGATCTCGCTTTGGCAGGCCATGAGATCGTGGGCTTCGACACGGTAATGCCCGAGTATAGCGTACATCAAGAATCTGCGGCCCTCGGGTGCGAGGTTCATTGGGGTGATCGAGACAATATGCCAGATGGCAAGACCTTCCCCTATGCTGACTTTTCCGATATCAACGTTCCAGAGCATATGCTTGAGAAGCCCTCCATGCGGGTGGTGCTGGATGCCCTCTCTGTCCTCAAACGTACCGTGGGAGACAAGGTGGCGGTGGTGGGTAAGGTGATGGGTCCGTGGACCCTCTCATACCACATGGCGGGCACCCAGAACTTTCTACTCCAGATTGGGATGGGTGAGAAGGAGAAGGTAATCATGATGATGCGGCAGTTGATGCCAGTCACCATCGCATTTGCAAAGGCGCAGTTTCAGGCAGGAGCAGACGTGGTATGTCTTGCGGATCATGTGACCGGTGATTTAGCAGGTCCATACCACTACGAAGAACTACTTCTCCCTCTCCATAAAGAGATCACGCTACAGATCGGGGGGCCCCTGATCCTCCATGTCTGCGGAGACTGCACTGACCGCCTGGAACTCTTCGCAGAGGCAGGATTTGATGCATATCACTTTGAGTGGCAAATGGACGCGAAGAAAGTAGTGGAGAAGGTTGGGAACCGTATGTCCCTTGTGGGATGTATAAACAACGCTCAGGTTCTCTATCAGGGAACTCCAGATGATGCATACAAACAGGCCCGTTATGCGGTCGAGGCAGGGGTCAACATTATTGGGCCGGAATGTGCCATACCACTAGCGACACCCTTGGAGAATCTTAAGGCAATTGTGTCGGCTATAAATGAGGGTTATTAGGTTTTTGTTGTGAGGAGTGGTTAATGGATATCAAACCTGATTTTGAAAATATTAGAAAAACGGCAAGGCATGAGGAGCCAGACAGGGTTCCTCTGTGTGAGGTATTGGTAGAATATCCAATCCAAAGCCAATTTTTGGGTCGTGACGTCACCGCAGATGATCTTCCATCTCAATTGGAGTTCTGGATGAAGGCCGGCTATGATTTCATTCCCATCACCGTTGGCATGATGACCCCAGGAAAGGTGACAGATGAGTCTGTGATTTCAAAGGTAATTAAGGAGGTCATGCTGAAAGATTCACCTGATGCCGATAAAGTGGAAGCCTGGAACTTAGAATATACCAGTTTTGTTAATAACCGTGCAGACTTCGAGAGATTCCCCTGGGAGATCGCAGGTAAGCTTGATTTCAGTAAGTTCCATGAGGTCAAGGATATGTTACCAGAAGGGATGAAGGTGATCGCCGTATCAGGCAAGATCTTCACCCTCACCTGGATGCTCATGGGGTTCAATAACTTTGCCACTTCCCTGATTATGGACGAGCAACTGGTGGCAGACGTGTTTCAGAAGGTTGCCGAGATCCAGTTCAAGGGCCTTGAGGAGATATTCGCGATGAATCACGTGGGGGCCGTGTGGATAGTCGATGATCTGGCCTTTGGCACAGGTCCCATGATCTCACCCCAGGCCTTTCGTGATTACCTGTTTCCCTGGTACAGGGAGATGGCAGAGAGGTGCCACGGGAACAACCTCCTTTTTTTCATGCACTCAGACGGTGACCTCACCAGGCTCATGGACGATATCATCGATACGGGCGTAGACGTCTTGCAGCCCATCGACCCCACGTGCATGGATATTGTAAAGGTAAAGGAACAGTATGGAGATCGGCTGTGTCTTGTGGGGAACGTGCCAAATGAGCTCCTCAGAAGTGGCA
The DNA here is from genome assembly GCA_013375385.1 of Desulfobacterales bacterium. Classification (GTDB taxonomy): domain Bacteria; phylum Desulfobacterota; class DSM-4660; order Desulfatiglandales; family B25-G16; genus JABXJZ01. The sequence goes on along the minus strand of JABXJY010000214.1, from coordinate 2,171 downwards.
CCCCAGCTGAGGTTACAGAGCGAGTGAAATACCTCATACGCACCGTAGCCCCTGGTGGTGGGTACTGTGTAGGCTCCGGTAATTCGGTACCCGAGTGGGCACAGTTTGAAAACTACATGGCTATGCGCGAGGCAACGCTACAATATGGTAGTTACCCGATTCAATTGTAACCAAGGAGGATAAAAACCATGGGTGATCATCTTGATCAGATTAGAGATGCCGTTATCAGTGGAAAGCATAAAGAGATAGAGGAATTGGTCAAAGCGGCGATTGAAGATAATGTAGAGCTAAACAATCTCATAAATGATGCCATGATTGCGGCCATGGATGTGGTAGGCAGAAAGTTTGCTGATGGCGATATTTTCGTCCCGGAGATGCTCGTGTCAGCCGTTACCATGAAGAAAGGCCTGGATCTCATCAAGCCCCTCTTAAAGGATGAGGACACCCAATCAAAGGGCACGATCATTATGTGCACGGTGAAGGGTGACATCCATGACATCGGCAAGAACCTCGTCATTATGATGCTGGAGGGGGCAGGGTTCACTGTGATCGACCTAGGTGTAGACCTCACCGTTGAAACATTGATTCAAAAAGTAGAAGAGATTAAGCCCGATATCCTTGGGCTCTCTGCCCTATTAACCACCACCATGCCAGAGATGAAACATGTCATGGAGACCTTAGGATCCAAAGGGCTCCGAGACACCCTCAAGGTCATGGTAGGGGGTGCCCCCGTTGACGCCACATTTGCTGAAAAGATTGGTGCAGATGGTTACGGCAAGGATGCTGCTGAGGCCGTGAAGCTCGTGAGAGACTTTGTATCGGCAAAGTAGTTGTATGACTATGTCCATGGCTGGGAGCTCAAAAAAGACTATGGTACTTTGATGATAGATTTGAAGTTTGCCATCGTTACGAGCGTATCGAGGATTGCTATCTCTATTTCGACTTTTGCTTAAGCCCGTTCGAAAGACCTACCTATTAAATTACAGAAGATTTATCCTACGTTAGGAGTTGGCAGGCAATACGGTTGATTTGACAAGACCCTTTTGTTGAAGAAAGGAGCATATTATGCTAACGCATAGAGAAAGAATACTCATGGCAGCTAGGGGCGAGATGCCCGATATACTTCCTTACGTCCCTCGAATTGATCTTTGGTACAACGCCAATTCCGTAGCGAATACCCTTCCGGATAAGCACCAAGGACGAACGCAAGATGAGATCTCTTGTGCTGAGGGATGGCCTCTCCATAAAGTCGTACCCGAGTTCCTCAAAGTCAGCAAACCTGAGGATAATCTCCATAGGGCCTTAGGGATTTACTCTTTAAAGGAATTGGTTTTTGATTACAGAATGCCCTCAGATGTAGAGATCAGGGTAAGGCATGAAAAGGAAAAGACTCATGTTGAATACCATACCCCAGTTGGAACAGTGAGCACTACCACTATTTATACTGAGGAAATGAGAAAAGCAGGGGCCTCACTCCTGTGGATAGAAGAACACGTCATTAAACGACCCGAAGATTATCGAGTTGTTGGCTATATCTTTGAAAACCTTGAACTGACCCCGGATTTCGATGACTTTATCAGATGGAAAAATGAAATAGGTGAAGACGGTGTGGCCGTTACTATGGCCAGTTTGGCGTCCTCACCCATGCACCACATACAGAAAGAGTTTATAGGTGCGACGCAATTCTACTACCACTACCACGACTACCCAAAAGAGATGCGAGAGCTGGCCGAGCGTGTGGAGAACTACTACACCCAGGCACTCGAGATCATCGCCGACTCCCCCGCAGAGGCAGTTGTGTGGGGCGCCAACTACGACGACATGATCACCTACCCCAGCTACTTTGAGAAGGAGATCCAACCCTGGATCAGGAGGGCATCGGAGACTCTCGGTGCGAAGGGCAAGATCGTGATCTGCCACTGTGACGGAGAGAACCTGGGCCTCATGGATCTGATCAGGGACTCCGGCATGCACGTGGCTGAGGCGGTCACCCCCTATCCCATGACCAAGGTGACAATTGAGGACTGCTACGCCAGGTGGGGCGAGACGCTCACTATCTGGGGTGGCATCCCCGAGATCCTGCTCATGGAGGAGACGGCCACCGAGGAGGACCTCGACACTTACCTCGATCACCTCTTCAAGGTGATAGCCCCTGGATCGCGCTTCATTGT
>JABXJY010000477.1 GCA_013375385.1 Desulfobacterales bacterium | reverse complement strand
ACCTATTCTCCGAGTGTTCCGAAAGCTGGCGAGAACGTGACCTTTGATGCTTCATTGAGCGATGATCCAGACGGAACCATCGCCAACTATGAGTGGAATTTTGGTGACGGAACTCCCCTCGACTATGGCATGATTGTGAACCACACCTACGCAACGAACGGAACCTACCCGGTTGTCTTAACCGTCACGGACAACGACACCCTAACCAACTCCACCACGCTCGACGTAACGGTCATAGACTATCCCGTGGCGAACTTCACGGTTTCCCCGGGTCCGCCGTATTATGCTCCGGCTACGCTGACCTTCAACGCCTCGCTTTCAACCCCCAACGGAGGGTTCATCGTTAACTACACGTGGAGCTTCGGCGACGGCAACGTCACCACCGTGACTAACCCGATAATAAACCACACCTACACAACGAACGGAACCTACACGGTAATTCTGAACGTTACGGACAGTGAGGGGCTCTGGAACACCACATCCAAAGACATAACGGTTGACAGGCGCGACGTGGCTGTGATTGCTGTCTGGGTGGAGTATCCTTTGGGCGCCAACCAGACCACAGGGATATACCCCGGCTGGGAAGTCAACATAACCGTCACAGTTAGGAACAACGGAACTGTAACCGAAAACTTTGGCGTCACGGTCTACTACGAAAACGCCACCGCCTCCTTCTCCATCGACACATTACCAGTCACCGGTTTAGCTCCGGGCAACGAGACAACCTTGAAGTTTAGCTGGAACACGACCGGTGTGGCGTATTCCTTTGCACCCTATACGATCAACGCGACAGCCAGCACGGTTCCCTACGAAATGAACACAACCAACAACAACCTCATCACCACTATAGGGGTGAAGATGCCGGGCGACGTAGACTGGAGCGGCCACGTGGACTACACTGATCTGTGGGCGTTGGGAGCAGCCTACGGAGCCTCGTACGGAGAACCTAGGTACGATCCCTGCTGCGACTTCAACGGAAACGGCGAAGTCGACTATAGAGACCTTTGGACACTGGGATCAAACTACAGCACGA
>JABXJY010000213.1 GCA_013375385.1 Desulfobacterales bacterium | reverse complement strand
CCCAAACTTATTGGCTTTTCATCCTGCCATGAATGGCAAGGTTTTCTTTCAAACGGGGTAAACATTTGACTGGATAGTGGATAAGGGGTCGGGCCACGCTAAGTAGCTGATATGATTTGGAATGATGGGAAAATCAGGCTTGCTAGGGTCCTTAAAACGGCATTTCTAGGCACAAAAAGGTCGATTTAAACAGATGGTTTTGGTCCATGGCGAGATCTACGAGTTGCTTATGGTAAGAATGTTGAGGTCAAAAACGGTAGTTTAAGGCTCGAAAACACCTATTTTTGGAATGTTTATCCTGATATATCAATATCATAACTTGGCCCACACCGAATTGGACTTTCCATTATAATTTAATTGTATAGGAAATCCCATTTCTTAGACAGTATAGACAGGATGTTCAGGACCTGCCTGGCGGCAGGTAGGTATAAAGAAAATAGGAAACTCTTGTTAATCCTGTCGAAAAAGTCCCGCCGCACGCGGCTAAGTTCATATTTATATTTTGGGAAATAATTCCGATCACTCAATTGCTCGGCTCACCTTCATATCATGATCAATGCGGTGTGCCCCTGCCTGTCTGTCACAGAAAATGCGTTTTCTAACAAAAAAATACATTTTTCTACAGGTCTGACCCACATAGCAGACTCAAAAAAACCTGTTGCAAAAAAAATGTATTCTGCTACAATAGTACCCCAAGGCAAGATCTTTTCTACATTTGAAAGCATTCTCTGACATCAAAGCAATGAAAAAAACAAATTTCAACGACACTGCAGGCCTGAAACCTGTTGGCTACTCCGAGCTCGTCCGTCGATATTCGCTCAACGTTTTGCCACACTATTCCCAAGCATTCATTGCCCAGAAGGGACGGCGGAAAACGGTGATCGACAGGCACCGGAAAACTGAGATCTATACAATAAAGTATGATCCTGGTGCCGGCCTGAGCGACCATCTGACCTTTGCGCTCAAGTTTGAAGGGCTCAATCTGGAAATACTCAGCCTACTCTTCAATGCAATCGACGAAAAGGAACTGGAAGCATTCATAAAAGCGGCACCGGCCGGGAAGTATGCACGAAAGATCTGGTTCCTTTACGAGTTTCTCACTGGCAAGGAGCTCGATCTGCCAGCCACAAAGGTAACCAACTATGTTGATCTGCTTGATGTGACCAAGTACTACACGGCAAAGCCCATACCAGAGAAGCGACAGAAGATTAACAACAATCTTCTGGGTGACAGACGCTTCTGCCCCATGATCAGAAAAACCGAGACCCTGAAGAACTACATAAACCTCAGGCTGGACGAGAGAAGCATGGAGATTGTTGGGAGATATCCGGCGGACGTTCTGCAAAGGGCACTTTCCTATCTGTATACCAAGGAGACAAAGTCTTCTTTTGAGATTGAACGAGCGACTCCAGACCAAAGGAGAGCCACACGTTTCGTGGAGCTGCTCAAGCTGGCGGATGAGCGAGGATTCTTCAACAAGCCGTCTCTACTTGAACTGCAGCAAGCAACGGTCGACGAGCGCTTCGCCGACGATGATTTTCGTGATGGTCAAAACTACGTTGGTCAGACGGTCAGCTATGGAAGTGAGGTCATACATTTTGTGGCCCCTAAGCCGCAAGATATCCCCGGCCTTATGGAAGGTATGTTCTATACCTACGACCATATGGTATCTTCCGAACTTCATCCTGTCATTATCGCCGCTGCGATTTCCTTCGGGTTTGTGTTTATGCACCCATTTGACGATGGAAACGGCAGAATTCATCGTTTTCTGTTGCACAACATTCTGGCCCAGACCGGCTTCACACCTGAAGGGTTGATCTTTCCTGTCTCGGCCACAATGCTCCGGAAAATCAAAGATTATGACGAAACACTTGAGTTATTTTCAAAGCCATTGATGCCCCTGATCGATTTCGAACTGGACAATAACGGAAAAATGACCGTCAAGAATGAGACGGATATCCATTACAAGTACGTTGACATGACCGCGATAGCCGAGCGACTCTTCGGGTTTATTCAAGAAACCATAGAGATTGAACTCGTGTCGGAATTGGACTTCCTACTGGACTATGATAAAGCCAAGTCGGCCATCCAAGACGTAGTGGACATGCCGGACCGCCTCATTGACCTATTCATTCGTGTATGCATTGAGAACAATGGCCGCTTGTCGAAGAAAAAACGCAAGACCACGTTCGCGAAGCTCACAGATGAAGAAGTCGCCAAGATGGAGACCTGCGTGCAGGAGGCCTTTAGGCCCACCGCCGACGAAGCCTCTTCAAAAGGGAGGCCGAACAACTAACTCAACCCGACAACTGAAAGGCCCACCTTTCAGTTGCGGGTTAGCCGATGCATTATGTAAGGAAGCAATTTGAAGAACAAAACCTTTTGCGTTATAATGCCCATAGCATGATGATTAGAGGAACCCGTTATGGCAAGAATTACGGTTGAACTCGAGGACTCAAAGGCCGCACTCCTTAGAGAAAAAGCGGAAAAGTTTGGCCTGTTGGCCGATCAGTTCGTTACAGCATCTATTGAGGATCTTATTGCGCGGCCAGAACCAGATTTTGAAGAAGCAATGCGTCGAGTATTGTCCAAGAACAAGGAACTTTATGATGGACTTGCATAATGCGCTGCCTTTCTCTCTTCGAAGTTCTTGAGCTTCATGAAGCGATAATTGCTTCGTCAGGCGGTTTACGTGGGATTCGAGATAGTATAGAGCACTTGAATCTGCAATCAGTCAACCTCGCCTTGCTTTCGATCAAAACCATCTCCATCCAGGCCTTATTTCAAAAGCGGCGGCCCTCTGTTTTTCCCTCGTCATGAATCATCCTTTTGTTGACGCTAATAAGAGAATTGGCCATGCCGCCATGGAGACTTTCCTTGTTCTTAACGGATATGAGATTGATTCTACTGTGGATGAGCAAGAACGAATCATCCTTGACCTTGCTGCGGGAAACCTCACACGCAAAGCATTCATAAACTGGCTAAAAGATCATGTAATTCAGATAACCACGGCATGAATTCGGTGTGTGTTAATCGCTTAATCGCGATGGCTGAAAAGCCACGTTAGTTTGTTTCAATCACAGATTTCGAAAATAAACCAATAGGTCCCGTAGCGATGAAACAATTATTGGGGAAGTAGGCATGGATCAAACGAAAAAAAAAGCATTCAGGCTCCTTCGGGAAGTCAAATCAGTAGCCGTTGCCACGGTGAATAATGGGAAACCAGATGTCCGAATTGCCGATGCAATGCTGGCACAAGAAGATGGCCTCTATTTTCTCACCGCGAGAGGGAAGCCGTATTACAAACAGCTTAAAGAAAACCAAAAGGTCGCGATCTGTGGGATGGACAAAAATTATGTCTCTGCGCGTGTCGTCGGCGACATTCAATTCTGTAACGACAGAAGCATAGTAGATAAGATTTTTGAACATAACCCGATGATGAATGACCTGTATCCGGGGGAGAAAAGAGATATTCTCGAAGCATTTCATATGTACCGGGGTAAGGGAGAAATATTCGACCTTTCTGTTGAACCGCCGGAGCGAGAGCGGTTCGCTTTTGGTGGTGAGGCCGTAAATCCATCGGGCTATAGGATAACTGATAAATGTGTGGCATGCGGTATATGTTTAGACGCCTGTCCCGTGGGAGTGATTTCAGAAGGAGAAGTGTACATAGTTGACGGAAATCGTTGTCTTGAATGTGGAAGTTGTGCGGAAGTATGTCCGGAAGATGCGGTCGAAGCAGCGCAGGGGATGTAGGTAAGGTATGGATATCAGTGAATGGGGCTTAGGTAACTGAGTATTTGTGTCAAACTGTAATGTGCCCAACCCGTCCGCTGCAGTCCGATTTCGTGAACGTGCTGAAAAGACTTTGAAAAGACTCTTGCAATACCCGGAGTCTGGCCGACACATCTCAGAGTTTCCAGAGCTGCCGCATCGTGAGGTTGTTGTGGCATCTTATCGGTTTTTCTATCGAGCAGAGGGTGGAAGTAACCTCGTTGAGGCTGCACCGCACCGAAACGACACACCTTTAACGTGAGGAGTTTGTGATGAAGATGGAGATTCCTATTTACCAAATTGACGCATTTTCAAATCGTATTTTTGCCGGTAATCCTGCTGCCGTGTGTCCACTTGAGGAGTGGTTAGAGGGCTCCTTATTGCAGGCGATTGCTCAGGAGAACAACCTTTCCGAAACAGCCTTCTTCGTTCCTGAAAAAGATGGGTACCATATTCGTTGGTTTACCCCCGTTGCCGAGGTCGATTTATGTGGGCATGCCACCTTAGCTACAGCTTTTGTGATATTCAACTACCTTGATACATCGAGTAGCCAAATCACGTTTCGGTCAAGGAGCGGAAAGCTTACTGTGGTTCAAGAAGAGGAATTGATTTCCATGGACTTTCCATCGCAGCCACCGGTACCATGCGAAGCACCCAAGGAGTTGCTTGATGGCCTTAAGAAAGAGCCCCTAGAGATCCTGTGCTCAGAGGATTATTTTGTTGTATTCTCAAATGAGAAGGCCATTGTGGAACTGAAACCAGATATGGGGCTGCTCAAGAAATTGGATTTACGAGGAGTGATTGTAACTGCTAAAGCAGACAAGGTA
>JABXJY010000476.1 GCA_013375385.1 Desulfobacterales bacterium | reverse complement strand
ATAAGTCCATGTTGCCGGTGTTCCAGGCTTCAAAGCCCCGACGGGCCAAGGCCCTCAATTCTTCTACTTTTGCCCTTCTCCGTCTCCCTGCTCCAGTCATAAATACCACCAAGGCTACCAGGGCAATGACAGGGATTAAAAACTTAAAGATTTGTCCAATTTTACGCATGTTTCACCTCCTTTAGCAGGCTGAAGTGAAATATAGCAGCACATAGGTTACAGTTTGCTCTTTGACTTTAGGGCGCAGTATTCGAGTTCTTGGGATAAGCCACTGGGATGATATATGGTCAACTTATTTTCCCCAAGATCTACGGTTGCCCTTACATATTCGTATAAAAACCCATCAACAACTCTGAACTTTTTTCCAAATATATTAAGGATACCATCGCCCCGGATAAATCTTATGAAATGGATTTTTCCCTTTTTAATAGGGTTTAATTTATCCAGATCGGGAATCTTAAAAGACCCGGGTAATAAATTTGGCTTGTAACCATATATCTTTTCGATTTCCATAGGTGTTTTCCCTTGTCTTGTGGAATATCGATGGTGATAGTTATGAAAATCCTCAAAGGTTCTGGCTTCCTTAGTCAAATGGTCAAGGTCAGTCCATCTCTGGGACTTGAAGAATATATTTTTGTATTCATCATTGAATTTTTCTATCACCCCATTCCTCCATGGTTCATAAGGAGGAATGAAGATGGGTTCTATGCCCACAAGTAAGATTAGACGGATAACGCTAGAGAAATAATGAGGATTTTGATTATGCCCGATGAATACAGGATCGTTGTCCATTTGTAAGTAGATGGAAATTCCCATTGTTTTCCAGGTGCTTATGAGGCCTTTGTGGACTTGCTGGCATTTTCGGGAAAGACAAATATTGATCTTTGTCCGACCACTGAAAACATCTATTAGGTTAAGGCCTTTGGTGATTCCAAAGCTCTCAATATGGTGAGAGGGAGTAAAATCCATTTGTTGGTTCACTCCTGGTCTATCTGGAATCACCGCTGGATAAACTTTGTTCTTTGGCTTATAGGGTCCTT
>JABXJY010000212.1 GCA_013375385.1 Desulfobacterales bacterium | reverse complement strand
TCCTTACCCATTATTATTGGTGTGTCATACTGGGGGAACAGATATGCCTTCATCAGGTTGCTTCTGGTGAGGTATTCATTGGCAGAATAGACACCAATCAGATTTTCTCCCGGTATTCGCATAAACACAGGAAGTCCAGCTCCCACACCGATATAGACTGCTTCATAGCCTCGTTCAAAGAGTTCACCGACTCCTATGGTGGCGCCAACAACGGTGTCACACTCAAATGTAACGCCGAGCTTCTTCATGTAATCCACCTCAGCGGCTACAATGGCCTTGGGCAGCCTGAATTCTGGGATGCCGTACACCAGGACCCCGCCGGGAATCTGGAAGGCCTCAAACACGGTAACGTCATGCCCCTTCAGGACAAGATCTCCGGCCACGGTGAGTCCTGATGGTCCCGAGCCGACCACTGCAACCTTCTTCCCTGTAGGGGCCTCCTTTTCAGGTATTGAAACCTCTCCCTGGGCCCTCTCCCAATCAGCGGCAAATCGCTCTAACCTCCCGATGGCCACAGGATCTCCCTTCTTGCCCAGTATACAGACCTTCTCACACTGTAACTCCTGGGGGCAGACCCTGCCACAGACCGCGGGCAGTACGTTCTTCTCCTTAAGCTTGGCTATGGCGCCCCCAAAGTCACCTTCCTTGATCCTGGCTATGAATGCAGGGATATCTATCTCTACTGGACAGCCTGGCATACAGGAAGGATTCTTGCACTGGAGGCATCTGCCTGCCTCCACCGTAGCTGTCTGCGGGGAATAGCCAAAGGGAACCTCTTCAAAGTTTCTCACTCTGAGTTTGGGATCCTGCTCAGGCATCGGTTGCCGGGGAATCTTTTCCTTTTTTTCCTTCTCCTCCATTATGATATTCCTCCATCCCCAAGAAAGTGCCTAACATGAACTAAAGCCCGTCCTGGCGCTATGTGCTTTAGTTAACCTACTAAGTTTATTAGCCAGTACGTGCTCGAAGCAGCATAGTAAGCCGATAGGCCAGGACTGGGCCAGGGTTGTAAGTGAGCTCAAGTTACGGTTGCCCTTGCATCTTTGTTCCTCAACTTTAGACCCTGTTTACATACTAATACAAACGCACTAAAGTCTTTTACATCGTCATTGCGAGCCCGAAGGGCGTGGCAATCTCCTTCTATATGAGATTGCTTCGTTTCACTCGCAATGACGTTTCAATTGATGCGTTTGTGCTAGGTTCTACACCAGTTTTGACTCTCCCACTCCTGCAACGAGCGAATCTCTTCATCCTGATAACCACTTTGCCGGGACAGGAGTAAGTCCCAATCCACCTGGTGACCGTCAAACTCAGGGCCATCTACACAGGCAAACTTGGTCTCACCACCTACCGATACCCTACAGCAACCACACATGCCTGTACCATCTACCATTATGGACCCAAGGTGAACTACTGTCTTGATACCGAAAGGTTTTGTCGTCTCTGAACTGAGCTTCATCATGTACGTGCAACCAAAGGCAATGAGAAGATCGATCTTCTCCCCGCCATCAATCATGTGCCTGATCTGATCGGGGATCCATCTCTGGGGGGCATATGAGCCATCACCGGTCGTTACTATCAGTTGATCGCTAATCCTCTCTAATTCCTCTTGCCAAAACAGCAGATACTTGCTCCGGGCCTCGATAACTGAGATAACCTTGTTGCCTGCCTCCCTCATAGCCCGGGCAATCGGCATGATAGCAGCTATCCCATAACAGCCACCGACACACACGACGGTGCCAAATTTGTCGATGTGTGTCGGGATGCCCAGAGGCCCTACAAGGCTGTAGATGGAGTCCCCGGCATTAAATAAGGCCAGGCGCTGGGTTGTAGTTCCCACCTCCATGAATACGATGGTGATAGCGCCCTCTTCCCGATCCCAATCAGCGACCGTTAGAGGAATCCTCTCCCCTCTCTCATCAATCGTGATAATAACAAACTGACCTGGCCGGACCTTTTGAGCGACAGCCGGGGCCGAGACTTTGATCAGGTGTATATTTGGTACTAACTCTTCCTTTGCTAATATCTTATACAACGTGCACCTCCAACGCTATTTCTGAACCTTCTCCAACCTGACCGCGCACACCTTGAACTCAGGTATCTTTGCCACAGGGTCGAGGGCCGGATTGGTTAATTGATTGGTGGGGCTTTCAGCAAAGTGAAAGTTCATGGTCACAACCTTGGGTGGTGAGACCTCTGTCACCTTTGCCCTGGCCATAATAGCCCCCCTCCTGGATATGACCCGGACCATCTCACCATCACCGATACCCAATCGGGAGGCATCCTTTGGATTTATTTCCACCATTCCCTCGCGATCCAAGGCATTCAGCCCCCTTACCCTTCGTGTCATGGTGCCGGTATGATAGTGGTACCTGCTCCTTTCAGTGGTAAGGAGCAGAGGGTATACATCATCGGGAAGTTCCGCTGGTGGCCGGTACTCTAATGGCATGAATCGGCCCTTACCCCGGGTAAATTTTTCAGTATGCAATAGAGGTGTACCCGGGTGATCCTTTGTTGGACACGGCCACTGAATGCCGCCACCCTCCAGCCTCTCATAGGTAATGCCCCCATAGCTCGGGGTCAGCCTGGAGATCTCTTCCATGATCTGGGATGGGCCCTCAAAGTCAAAACCTTTCCCTCCCATCCTCTGCCCAATCTGACACGTAATCCACCAGTCAGGCTTGGCGTTGCCAAGAGGCTCAACAGCCTTTCTAACCCTGTGCACCCTCCTGTCGGTATTGGTAAATGTTCCATCCCTCTCGGCAAAGGTTACACTCGGCAGAACCACATCGGCCACCTGGGCAGTCTCAGACAGGAAGATATCCTGGACTACAAGGAAATCGAGCGCCTCCAGAGATTCCTTGGCATGCCGTGCATCGGGATCGCTCAGGATGGGGTTTTCACCGATAAGATAGAGGGCCTTTATCTCCTTCTTGTAGGCTGCCTCGAGTATCTCAAGCAAGGTGAGCCCGGTTTCACCCGGGAGGGTACAACCCCAGGCATCCTCAAATCGTTTCCTTATTTCCTCATTCACCACTACCTGATAACCGGTAAACACATTGGGCAGCGCCCCCATGTCGCATGCACCCTGAACATTGTTCTGGCCCCTGAGAGGATTCACGCCGGTAGATGGTTTTCCAACATTCCCCGTAAGCATGGCCAGGTTTGCTATCGCCATCACATTGTCGGTACCGTGCGTGTGCTGGGTAATTCCCATGGCATAGAGAATGGTGGAGGGTTTATCGGTAGCATATATCCTTGCTGCCTCAATTATCCTGTCTTTTGCAACCCCGGTAATCTCCTCCACCCTTTCAAGGTCAAAGTCTCTGAGGGAATCCCGGAAGGCATCGAAGTTCTCGCACCTCTCTTCAACAAAAGCCCTGTCATGGAGATCCTCATCCACGATAACCCTCATCATTCCCATGAGAAGGGCAACGTCACTGCCGGGGCTTTGCTCCAGCCACAGATGGGCATGGCGCACCAGCTCTATCTCCCTTGGATTTGCAACAATGAGCCTTGCCCCATTCTTCGATGCCAGCTTTACCTCCATACCGATTACAGGGTGTGCGTAGGTAGTATTGGTGCCGATTGCCAGGATGCATTTGGCATGCCTGATCTCATCTATGCTATTGGTCATTGCACCGGCTCCAAAGGTGGCGACCAGCCCGGCCACCGTTGAGGAGTGTCAAAGACGCGCGCAGTGGTCGACATTGTTGGTGCCAAGCACTGCCCGGGCAAACTTCTGGGCCACATAGTTCTCCTCGTTTGTGCACTTTGCCGAGGAGATTACAGCCACCTCGTGAGCCTGGTAACTTCCCATCCTGTCGGCAACAAGGTCCAGGGCCTCCTCCCAGGTTGCCTCCTCAAGATTCCCGTTCTTCCGGATGAGGGGAACCCTGAGCCTGTCCGGGTGGTGAACATATTCAACGATCCCGAACCTCCCTTTCACACATGCCTGCCCTTGATTTACGGTGCCGTCTCCTTTCGGGCTAACGCCGATGATCCTGTCTTTCTTGACCTGGAGCTCTAACTGACAGCCTACCCCGCAATAGGGGCAGGTGGACAGAACCTGCGTCTCTGCAACGCCTTCCCATTTGTTGATCCACTCGGTTAATGCCCCTGTCGGGCAGACATCAACACATGCCCCACAGAACTGGCACTCGGATTCTACCAGGGTGGGTGCCTTGCTTCCAATCATCACGTTGCCATTTTGAAAAACAAGGCCAAGAGCACTGTTACCCCTTACCTCCTGACATGCCCTCACACACCTGGTACAACCAATACAGAGATTGTAGTTTCGCTCGAAGAAGGGGTCACTCTTCGCTACAGGCAGTCCCCTGTATTCGTAGGGAGGCAGTGATTCATCTACCCCTATGTACGCGGCTACCTCCTGTAACTCGCACTTCAGGTTGTTGGGACAGAATTCACACCCTGTTATGACCGATGCCTTGCGTATGCTGCCCCTGAATGGATCACACTCCTCCTTTCGATCACAGGCAAGACACACATTTGGGTGTTCACTTACAATAGACCTCAGATTCTCCCTGCGCTTTTGCTTGATCTCCGGGGTATCGGTGTGAACAACCATACCCTCGGTAACCTCGGTAGTGCAGG
>JABXJY010000475.1 GCA_013375385.1 Desulfobacterales bacterium | reverse complement strand
CATTATTTACCCACTTTTTTCTTTATTTATAATGAACCCTGGGGTCCAAATAAGCATAGGTCAGGTCAACTATTAGATTGGAAAGCACCATGGCTACTCCAAAAATGAGTAGCGTTCCGCTAACTACGGGGTAATCCCTCCGCATGGTAGAATTGATGATGAGGCGGCCCATCCCAGGCAATTGAAATATCTGCTCTATAATAACCGTGCCCCCAACCATAATCGGCAGCCGCTCTCCTATTATGGTGATTACCGGGATTAGTGCGTTCTTCAGGGCATGCCTTAAGATGACTACCCTCTCCCTGAGCCCCTTTGCCCAGGCCGTCCTGATATAATCCTGCCTCAGCACCTCCAGCATCATGGTGCGGGTTATCCTCATGTTCGCTCCTTGCATGCTCATGCCCAGAACGATAGCCGGTATTATGAACATTCGCAGGTTACCTATTGGGTCCTCGGTGAAATGGGTAAGCATTACGGGCGGCATGTAGCCCCACCATATTGCCGGGAAGAGTATTACCATTGTCCCCACCCAGAAGGCAGGGACGGAGATACACAATATGGCATAGCTACGGGCTATATAGTCACCCCACTTATCCTGCCGTAACGCTGAATATATACCTATAGGTAAGGATATTAGGTTGGCTATTATTAACCCCAGGAGGCCAAGCTCAATGGTTACTGGCCAACTAAGGGCCACTAGTTCGACCACGGGCATCTTTCGCCACCATGAAGCCCCCAAGCTGCCTTGAAAAAGACCATGGAAATTGCCATCCATCTGGGGAACAACTCCCATCCAGCGTCCATACTGGACAAATATTGGTGCGTCCAGCCCCAGGGCGTGCTCAATGGCAGCTCTGTCGAGTTCTATTTCGGAAGCTCGTGCCTGCATTGCGTCTATTATATCGCCCGGAACGAGGCTTACAATGATGAAAATTAGAAAAGTCAGCAGGAGCAAGGTGGGTATCAATATCAGTAATCTTCTGATTATATAAGCGCGCATACTACTTGCCCTCACCTGAAAGGGGATTAAATTTTTATAGCATA
>JABXJY010000474.1 GCA_013375385.1 Desulfobacterales bacterium | reverse complement strand
ACTGATCCCAATCAGCATCCCCGCAGACGGTGATATCGGCCGGCCATGAGCTCAAATCTAAAATATATGGTGGTGATGAGAAACTGGCGCCAAAGATGACATAGGTCTCCCCTGCTGCCCAGCGGGGAGGGTCACCGGGGTCAGCCAAAGGGGCACCGATGATGATGTCGTCAAATCCATCGCCGTTGACATCCCCGCCGGCCACCGCATAGCCAGAGTTATCCATGGAAACAGCCCCGCAGACGGTGATATCGGCTGGTGTGGTGTTCAGGTCAATAGTTGAGGGTGGATTGCTGGAGCCGAAGATGACATAGGTCTCCCCGGCATTGGTGCGGCCACCGGGGGAAGCATAAGGAGCACCGATGATGATATCGTCATATTCGTCACCGTTAAAATCCCCGCTGGCCACAGCCCTGCCACATCGATCATAAGCCTCAGCCCCGCAGATGGTGATGTCGGCTGATTGAGTGTTTAAATCAATACTGGAGGGCGGTGAGCCGGAGCCGAAGATGACATAGGTCTCCCCAGCATGAAAGCGTTCACCGGGTTTTGCCTGTGGGGCACCGATGATGAGGTCCATAAAGCCGTCCCCATTGATGTCCCCATAGGCAACCGCAGAGCCAGACCGGTCATTAGCAGCCTTTCCCAGCACCCGCATATCCCCCCACACTTTATCCAGGTCAATCACCCGCTGAGCAAAAAGTGCCCCCGAGAGGGCAAGGATAAAGACCAAAAAAACCGAAACGATAAACCCGTTGCGCCCTGCCATAATGGCTACCTCCTTTTTTTAAAAAAGGTTAAAAACCTCCCCCACCACCGCGGTGAGAAGAATGAGCCACGAATCCTTTTCTGTCTGAGAGATATAACTGCTGCAGGCAACTTCTGCTTTCCCAACCCCATCTAATGGCAAAGCATAATGATTATCTCATAATGCATAGAAATAAAAGACTTTTAATAATATTTGATCAATCTCACTCCTGATATTTCCCTTTTTAATTTATTTAAATTTACAGAAAATATATCACATCATTTTGGAAATAACAAGAAAAAAATGAA
>JABXJY010000211.1 GCA_013375385.1 Desulfobacterales bacterium | reverse complement strand
AAGATAAGGTTCGCTTTGTTAAGTCTTTTCTTCCTAATATTTAGTTTTCAAAGAGCGAGTTTTCTGAAGGCCTATTTGGTTTTCTTAAGCCGGGATGAAACGCTATCCTTTATTTAAGGGGTTGCTGAAATTAGTCTAAGATGCCTGCATGGCTATACACCTGGTATCATAATAGTATGGGCCCCAGACTATCGTAAATGGATCTTGAGAGGGGACATAAGGGGTTTTGAACAGGCATTTTATTACCATTTCTTCGGAAAGGCTGTCAAGCTATTTTTCCCCAAAGCAGCTCTGGACAGTGAACAAGAGGGGGAAAGTTTTTCACCTGAATCCTCGAGAGTATTTTGCTTGACAACCATTCTGAGATTTAATTAGATTATTAATAAATAATGCAATTAACTTCTTAGAAAAATCACTGGGGTAAGTGCAAGGACCCCTGACAAGGGATTTGAGAAACTACAGAGAAGAGGGTTCAAGAAATGGATTTTGACTTCGGAGAAAAAGAAGAGGCAGTAAGAAGGGAGATTCGTGAATTTGTAAGGCAGGAGTTACCTCCAGGGTGGCTTATGGGCAGGTTGGAGGAGGAAAGCCGCGATGAAGACTGGGAATTTGCCATGTCCATCTCAAGGAGGCTTTCCAAAAGGGGCTGGCTTACCATGTCCTGGCCAAAGGAATATGGCGGCAAGGGGGCTACTCTGTGGGAACAAATGGTATACAGAGAAGAAGCAGGATATTGGGGGATACCAGGCGTTACCATGGGAGTCGGTGGAGTTGACTGGGTTGGCCCCTCTCTTATGCTCTATGGCACTGATGAGCAGAAGGAAGAATATCTACCGCTCATTGCATCTGGTGAGCCGGATGGCGTGTGGTGCACTGGATATAGTGAACCTGATGCCGGTAGTGATTTTGCCAGTATTCGGACCCAGGCAGTAAGGGAGAAAGACGGCTATGTCATCAATGGACAGAAGATATGGACAAGTGCCGCCCATCGCGCAAGATGGATGTGGCTTGCCGCCGTCACAGACCCAAACGCATCCGTAAAACACCGGGGAATTAGCATTTTTATTGTAGATATGAAGAGTAGAGGGATTACAGTCAATCCCCTGATAAATTACACCGGATACCATATATTTAATGAGGTGTTTTTAGATGACGTGAGGATTCCCCTGGGAAATCTAGTTGGTGAGGAGAATAGAGGATGGTACCAGTTGATGCATTCACTCTCGTATGAGAGGGGAAGCATAGGTCCTTCGGCTGGTGGATTCAATAGAAGGATATTGGATGAGTTGGTTCGGTATGCCAAGGAGACCGGCCTTTTCCAGGACCCCAATATTCGGCATAAATTGGCTGATATGGCTATTGAGGTTGAAATAGCAAAGATGTTTGTCTACCAGATAATCTGGAAGATGAGCAGAGGAGATACCCTCGTTTACGAACCATCAATGGACAAGGTCTTCAGGGACATGCTCACAGAGCGGCTTGCTACTACTGGAACAGAGATCTTGGGAGCCTACTGTCAGATTGATCCGTTACACCGGGATTCAAGATGGAGTAAACTCAGGGGTTGTGTGGAAAGCCTGTATTGGCTTTTCCCTGGCACATCAATCGCTGCAGGCACGGATGAAATAGAGAAGAATATAATCGGTCAATTCGGGCTCAAATTACCTAAATCGTATTGAGGAGGCATAGAAGAAGGATGGATTTGGGTTTTTCAAAGGATCAAAAGATGATCCAGACATCGGTAAGGGAATTCTTGGAGATGGAATGTCCTTCGGATAAGGTTAGAGAGCTGGAGGAAGATGAGAAGGGATATGACCCGGAGATGTGGCAAATGATGGCGGAACTGGGATGGATGGGTATCATCTTTCCAGAGGAATACAATGGAACAGAAGGGGATTTCATCGATTTAATGATTGTGATAGAAGAGATGGGAAAGAGACTTCTACCCTCACCCTTTTTCTCTACCGTAGCCCTCTGCTCTCTCCCCCTGTTAGAGTACGGAGATAGTGAACAGAAGGAGAAGTTCCTCCCGAGCATAGCAGCTGGGGAGCAAATCTGGACACTTGCCCTAACAGAGTCGTCTGCCACCTACAGGGCCCCAGACATAATACTCAATGCTACCTTGGAAGGGGAAGAGTATCTGCTTTCGGGCACCAAGGTATTCGTCCCGTATGCACATGTAGCTGACTATCTCTTGGTAGTTGCGAAGGATGAGAATGGATTCAGTCTCTTTATCGTGGATGCCAAAACCCAGGGAATGAAAGCAGAGGTAATCCCCACTACGGCCCATGACAAGCAGTGCGAGGTGACATTTGACCATGTAACAGTTCCTACAAGGAACATCCTTGGTGGGGCAGGCAGGGGATGGGATATCGTAAACTTTATTCTTCAGAGAGGAACTCTCCTGAAGTGTGCTGAGATGGTGGGTGGTGCTCAGGCCGCTTTGGAGATAACAAATGATTATGCTAGGAAGAGGATCCAGTTTGATCGGCCTATTGGTTCATTTCAGGCGATTCAGCATAAATTAGCCGATATGTTTACCGATGTTGAGGGATTACGATACCTTGTCTATGAGGCTGCATGGGGGATAAGCAGTGGATCACCTTCTGGCTTGCTCATTTCTATGGCAAAGGCAAGGGCCAATGAAGTCTATCAGCGAACCTGTATTGAAAGCATCAGAGTTCATGGAGCCATCGGGTTCACGAGGGAGCAAGATATTGGCCTTTACCATCTGAGGACCAAAGCGTGGGAGTGTGCCTTGGGTGACTCCAGTTTCCACAGAGAAAGGATAGCCACTGAATTAGAGCGTTATCAGCCTCCCACATTGTGGTCTTCAGATACATGAGAAATGAAAACAATATAACAAAAACCGTAACTGCTCAGGTAGCCACAAAGGCACCAAGGCACAAAGAATAGACCTGCCCGCCATCGTCCCGCTCTGCGGGACTCAGGCCAGTTTCCGAATTCCGGAACTCGGAAGCAGGCGGGTATGAGTTTTAGCCCCTTATCTGAAAAGGAAGAACGCATTGCAAGAAAAACCGTTGATAGGGTATTAAAGGAATAATTCTGTAATCTTAGTGCCCTGGTGTCTTAGTGGCTGAATAGTCACCAAAAACCAAATAGAAAGGAGAGAAACAATGGATATCAGTAACGTATTTGTCATGGGTGCCGGCGCAATGGGAAACGGAATTGCCCAGGTTTGCGCCCAGACCGGAATTTCAGTAGTGATGTGTGACCTTTCCCAAGACTTACTGGACAAGGCCGTCAAGAACATAAACTGGTCAGTTTCGAAATTTGTCGAAAAGGGCAAGATCTCCGAGAGCCTTGATACGGTTATGGGCCGGATTCAAACATCCACCGATTATGATGCGGCGGCAGAAGCGGATCTGGTTATTGAGGCAGTCTTTGAGAAAATTGAGGTAAAACATGAGGTTTTTAAGAAACTTGACTCAGTGGTGGGAGAAAAAACAATCCTGGCCTCCAACACCTCGGCCATTCCCATTACCGAGATCGCTGCGGTGGTGAGGCGTCCTGAGCAGTTTATCGGGCTTCATTTTTTCAACCCGGTGCCCATGATGATGGCAGTAGAGGTCATCAGGGGAATTGCTACCAGTGATGAGGCGTTTCACTATGGGGCAGATTTTGTCAGGTTCATTGGGAAAGAGCCCATCATGGTAAATCGGGACATTGCCGGTTTTATCCTAAACCGTATTAACATGCTGTCCAATATGGAGGCCTATCGCCTGGTGGAGCAGGGCGTGGCAACCCCCGAGGATATTGACAAGGGTATGCGGCTGGCCTTTGGCCGCAGGATGGGGCCATTTGAGACCTCAGACCTCGTGGGACTGGAGGTACAGCTCATGGCCTATAACAATGTCTACCAAGAGGAAAAGGACCTTCGCTTCTACCCGCCTTCTATCTTGAGGCGTAAAGTTCTGGCCGGCCACTGGGGTCGCAAGACAGGAAAAGGCTGGTATGAATACAATCCGGACGGAACCAGGAAAAAATGATGATCTGAAAGGAGAGGGTATGAAAATCGAAAACAGCAAGGCCATTATCACCGGTGGTGCATCTGGCCTTGGAGAGGCCACTGCCCGGGCACTGGTCAGCTCAGGTGGCCAGGTTGCCCTAATTGATTTAGACCGGGAAAAGGGGGAGGCACTGGCCTCTGAGCTGGGGGATGCAGCCATCTTTTGTCCAGGGGATGTTACCCAGGAGAAAGAGATGGATGCAGTGGTTGAAAGGATCAAGGAGACCTTTGGCACCTTTCATATCGTTGTCAACTGCGCCGGGATTGGTGGTTCGGTTAAGATCGTGGGCAAAGAGGGTGTCATGCCCCTTGAGAGATTCAACCACACGGTGCAGGTGAACCTCCATGGTACCTTCATTGTTATTCGTGCCACTGCCTCAACCCTGATGGAAAACACCCCGAACGAGGAAGGGGAACGGGGCGTCTATGTCAACACTGCCTCCATCGCCGCCTTTGACGGGCAGGTTGGACAGGCAGCCTACTCAGCATCCAAGGGAGGGGTTGTGTCCATGACCCTGACCCTGGCAAGGGAGTTTGCCTCCAATGGGATCCGGATCATGACCATCCTTCCGGGCATCATGGATACACCTCTGCTGGGCAAGCTCGAGGA
>JABXJY010000210.1 GCA_013375385.1 Desulfobacterales bacterium | reverse complement strand
ATTGGTAACATTGCACAAGCCAGGGATGCCCCCAAAACAGCTGCAGGAACCGAAGGCTATCAATGCCTTGGACTTCTCTCGCAGCAAATGGGCACCATGCACATGTTCTGAAGTCCTTATGGTGCCGTGATGAATACTGACATCGATCTCCTTCTCCTTGAACTTCTCTAAGTCGGAGAGCTTGAAGTCCAGGCCAAGAACCCAATAGACGATATCAGCTAATGATGCCAAATCTAAGATCTTCTCATTCAGATCCAATATGGCGATACCGCAACCCTCACAGGTGGAGCCTATCCCAATAGCCAGTTTTATCTTTTTTCCTTCCATCTTTACCTTCCTTAGATCTTGGTAGAATTCAACTATGACCTTTATGAAATCCTTAAGGATAATTTCCAGAGAAAAAAAGGTTATTTTCTGCAACCTTCTATCTTGTTGCTCCCACCGCCTCACTCCTGCTTAAATCTATGGGATTTGGCCCTAATTCTTTAATCTCATTGGTAAAGTCAGTGATCACCCGGGCAAACCTTTGTCCCTCTGCCGAGGAGATCCATTCAAGTCTCACCCTTCTGGGATCTATACCCAACTGGGAGATCAGTCTCTTTACCAGAAATATCTTCCTTCGAGTCTTGTAATTACCAACCTGGTAATGGCAGTCTCCTGGGTGTCATCCCCCCACAAAGATACCATCTGCCCCCTTTTTCAAGGCATCAAGGATATATAAAGGGTCAATGGCCCCCGAGCACATTACCCTGATTATCCTTACGTTGGCAGGATACTGGATGCGGCTTACTCCCGCTAAATCTGCCGCCCCATAGGCACACCAATTGCAGCAAAATCCTATGATTCTCGGTTCAAATTCATTCATGGTTTCCCCTTCTCGATATCTTCTAAAATCTTCGATCTTCTCAGAACTTTACCCTCTTCCAGGTAGTTGGTTCTCAGCTCGCTGCCTCCAGAAAGGCACCTGTCATGGACAGTATCTGTTCCCGGGTAAATCCCCTCTGCTGGGCAGCCCCCGATGGGCAGGCAGCCGTACAGGTCCCACAGCCTTTGCACAGGGCCTCATTCACCTTTGCGACCCTGGTTTCTCTCTCCACCTCGATGGCGGTATAAGGACAGAGCACCTCGCAGATACCACATCCCCCGCAGAGATCCTCATTTATCGAGCTTACAATACCCTCGGCCATAACCTTATCCTTAACCAGAACCGTAGTTGCCCGGGATGCTGCTGCCTTTGCCTGGGCAATTGACTCATCAATGGACTTTGGGGAGTGGGCCAGCCCTGCCAAGAAGACCCCATCAGTGGCAAAATCAACCGGGCGGAGCTTCACATGGGCCTCCAGGAAGAAACCATCTTCATTCAAAGGGACCTTATAGAATTGAGCCAATTCCCGAATCTCGGGAGAGGGAACAGCGGCCACGCTCAAGGCCAAGATGTCCGTATCGAGAACCAACTCCTCTCCCAAAATGGGATCGGTGACCGTAACCGTCAACACATACTCTCCATCTCTTCTCACGGCCTCTGCCTTGGGGAGGTTATCCTCCTCATAGCGGATAAAGACTATCCCCTTACTTCTGACCTCTTGATAATAATCCTCCTTAAAGCCATAGGTTCTTATATCCCGATAGAGGATGTATATATTCATCTTTGGATTGAGCTCTTTCAGCCTCAAGGCATTCTTTACAGATTGGCCGCAGCATACCCTGCTGCAATAGGGCCTTTCCCCGTTCCTGCTGCCCACACACTGAATCATCGCCAGATTAGAACAATTAACGATCTCAGGGTTTCCTTTGATGATCTCCTGTTCCAACTCAAGCTGGGTCAAGACCCTGGGGTCAGCACCATAGAGGTATTCGGTGGGTCTATACTCCTTCCCACCGGTAGCAATAATGGTTACCCCGTGTTTAATCTCCTGGATATATCTTGTTCGCTCTATCATTAGTCCGGTCGTGAAGTTCCCGACGAAGCCAGCTGCATCCACAATATGGGCCCGGGTATATACCTTAATCAAGGGATGGGCAGAAACCTTCTCTATCAACTCGGTCAGGTATGCCTGGACATCTCCTCCCTCCAAGGTATAATGGATCCTCCTGGCCATTCCCCCTAACTCGCTGCTCTTTTCCACCAGATGGACCTCAAAACCTTGATCGGCCAGATTCAAGGCACTTACCATCCCCGCTACCCCACCCCCGATAACCAGGGCGGTATGGGTGAGATCCAGGGCCAACTGCGGCAAGGGCTCGATGAGCCTGGCCTTGGCTACGGCCATCCTCACCAGGTCTTTGGCCTTTTGGGTTGCCTTTTCGGGCTCATGCATGTGCACCCAACTACATTGGTCCCGGATGTTGGTCATCTCAAAGAGGTAGCGGTTCAATCCTGCATCCTTTAAGGTCTCCTGAAAGGTCGGTTCATGGGTTCTGGGGGAACAGGAGGCTACCACCACCCGGTTTAGGGAATGCTCTGCGATCTTCTCCTTTATTTTCTCCTGGGTATCCTGGGAACAGGTGTACAGATTATCCTCAGCGTAAACTACATTATCCAAGGTCCTTGCATAGTCCCTCACCTCAGGGACATCTACAACCCCACCGATATTGATGCCGCAGTTGCACACACATACCCCAATCCTGGGTTCCTCCCCACTTACATCCCTTTCTTCAGGGTATTCCTTAACTTTGGTAAGGGTACCCCTGGCAGGGGCAAGCATAGCAGAAACACTCCCTGCTGCCCCACTTGCCTGCATCACCGTCTCAGGGATATCCTTGGGGCCACTATATGACCCACAGACAAATATTCCTGGTCTATTGGTCTCCACTGGCAGAAAATTCCGGGTTTGACAAAAGCCATAAGGATTAATCTGAATTCCCATCTTTTTGGCGGTATTGACTAATTCCAGAGAGGATTGGAATCCAACCGAGAGTACCACCAGATTGAAGTCCTCTCTTGCCAATCTGCCATCTTCTGTGGTGTACTTAACAGAGAGATCTCCGGTACCATCCAGACCCTCAACCCCATATACCTTGGATCTTACAAATCTCACCTCCTTTCTTGCGTTTTCATAATATCTATCGAAATCTTTACCGTAGGTCCTGATGTCCATAAAGAAGATGGCGACATCTAAGGGGATAGCACTATGTTCCTTGGCAATCAGGGCCTCCTTTATGGCATAGGTACAGCAAACCGAAGAACAATAGGGTCTATCGCAGCGCTGATCCCTTGAACCGACGCACTGGATGAAGGCTATCTTCCCAGGAGGAGTTTTATCTGATGGTCTGAGTAGTTCACCCTGGTAAGGCCCTGAAGCAGAGAGTATTCGTTCAAATTCTAAGCTACTTATCACATTAGAGAACCTGCTATATCCCAGTTCATATTCTATCTTGGCATCAAAGAGCTCAGCACCTTCGGCAAGGATTATGGAACCCACCTCTACCGTTTCTTCCTGAGGTTTATCTTCACTCAAGACTGCCTCGGCCTCACAGATATTCGAACATCCTTTGCACTCCAGCCTATCATTGATCTTTAAACAATGCTCGCTATCTCGAATATACTTGAGGGGAACCGCCTGGGCGAACGGTATGTAGATGGCTTTCCTCTTCATTAAGCCTAGATTATACTCACTGGGAAGGACAATGGGGCATACATTTATCCTCTCTATGGCATCTTTTTCACACTCCTCGATACACTTCCAGCACCCAGTACAATCGGTGGTATTGTAGATAGGCTTCTCACAATTACACTCTTCTGCTTGTTCCTGGCTGCAGACTACCCCTATCAAGCCCAGGCCATCTTTCTTAAATATCCCTCTCTCCTCCAGTTTCTTCAATGCCCGTTCATCACAGCCTCTAACAACTGCTGCCCACCTCTTATCTGGCCACCTTGCCTGCAACTGGCAGATAAGATTGGCCAAAGGATATCTGGGTTCTAATTCTAGATCCGCAAGTTCCTCGGTGTGGGTAAAGAGATAGGGTCCGACATGACCCCACCTTGTGGTCAATCCCACAACCCCGTCGAAGCCTTCATCCAATAACCTGCGGGCGTTTTCTCTGATAGCTTCAATCATTATTGTACCTCCGCCTTACTTATATTTACTGCGCATACCTTAAGCTCGGGTATCTTGGCCTCAGGGTCTAGGCGACTATTTGTAAGTTGATTTGCTGCGCATTCGGCAAAGTGAAAGGGGATAAATACTATTCCTGGGGCAACCTTATCGGTTATGAAAGCATTTATCTCGATTTCTCCTCTTCTTGATCTCACCTTTACCGTATCCCCCTGCCCTAATTTCAGTTTCTGGGCATCTTGGGGATTCAGCTCTACAAATCCGGTAGGGGCCTCTCTCTCTAATGAAGAGATTCTCCGAGTCATAGTGCCTGTATGGTACTGGAAGATTACCCTGCCGGTGGTTAAAATGAATGGGAATTCTCTATCCGGTAATTCAGCCGGATCTTTATAATCGATGGGGGTAAAACGGCCCTTACCCCGGGTGAAGGTTTTCTCATGCAAGAACTTGGTCCCGGGATGATCCGGGGTAGGGCAGGGCCAGGCGAGTATCCCAGCTTTGTCCAGCCGATCGTAGGAAATTCCACCATAGATGGGGGTAAGCCTGGCAATTTCCTCCACAATATCTTGGGCCGAACCATAGCCAAATTCTGAATTTCCCATCTTTTGGGCAAGTTGGC
>JABXJY010000209.1 GCA_013375385.1 Desulfobacterales bacterium | reverse complement strand
CCTTGGCCAACTCATGATAGCCATACTCCCGAAAGCCCCTCGAGGTGGTGCCCTCGGTCGCGCCCTCTGCCACGACGATGTCCTTCTCGCCCCGATCCCTGAGAAACTCCACGACTGCCCGTGCTGCGTCCGGGTGCGTGGCGCTGAGGGGCCTGTAGGTGGAAACGAAATTGACCTTGATGACCGGACGTCGGCCTTTGAGCTCTATATCATCGGCAATAAGCTCCAGGGCCTGGCGGATGTTCGCCTCGCGGTCATCGCCCTTGACCAGTGCTACCTTTACCATGTGCTCTCCCTCCGTGTATTCTTAACCCCTCTCCTAGCGAAGCTTTGCCTCAAACTGACGAGGTAGAAGTCCTTAAGAAAATCCGAAATACTGAGTCACGGTTATGGGTTACGGTTACGATGCCCGTTTCGTCTTTCGGTAACGTCATTCGTCTTTTTGTTTTTACGTTACCTTAGCCGTTACCGATACGGGCTTCGTTACCGCTCGGCTGAGCTCGCCGCAAGCCCTAACCGTTACCGAAATAAAGCAGCAAAACTTGACTTAACTGCAAAACTTGACATTAATCCGCCCCAGGCGGATAAATGTTAGGATCTTGAGCTATGAAGACATCTAGTAACCATGTCTCTTCAAGAAATTCAGGACACAACGGAGATATTCTTCGGGTTGCTGTTCATAGGTGTTGTGCCCGCAGCTGGGGAGGACTGCAAGCTCCCCTCTGGGAAGGTGGCGGTAAAATGCGACAGCCTGTTCAACATCAAAGATGGAACTCCTGTCCGGATAGAGCACAAGAGCTGGGCACGTTACCGATGGTAGGAAATCTCTCAGGTCAAAGAACCCGGTGCCATAAGCGCCGCCATACTTACGAAATTGATCGAAAAATGATTCGACGTAGTCGGCTCCATGCCAATCAATAAAGTTTTCCCTAACCTCGGGCTCCAGATCTCGAAATGGTTTTGGAAATTTCAAACTGTTAAGCTCGGGCATACTCATTGTGCTGTAACACTGGGTGCTTGAGACGACGATTGTTTTAACCTGATGAGGATACTTGACTGCATACTTTACCCCGATGACTCCCCCCTCACACTGGCCAACGACATGAAAAGAATCAATGTCGAGGATTTCCCTCAACATGGCCAGTTCTTTTACGCTCTCAGGACAAAATCTATCACTTACATAAAACTCCTCAAAATCGGCCCCCCTTTCAGACTGGCCATACCCCCTTCTGTCATACATGACCACCCTGTAGCCTTTTTCCACAAAACTCGGGTATATATCCTTCCACATTTTGGTGCAGCCAAAACCATGATGGAGAACTACGATAGTATCACCATCGCCATGGATCTCGTAGTATATCTTGATTCCATTTACATCTTCGAAAGGCATCTGTATCTCCCTAATCTAATATCTCATGATACTACTCAGAGCATCAAATACTTTACCATGTGGGGAAGGGGGCATGAGATCTTTTCTTTCGTGACTGGTGGGAGGCCGCCGTCCTTTTCACGACTTATCAGTGGGGGAAACCGCAGCCCCCGACTTGTCGGGGGAATGCGGAGGGGGCAAGACTCCCCCGCAGATAAGTCGTAGAAAAGACCAGGCCGGGAGCCTCGGAACAGAAGAAAAGATCTCATGACCATCCTACACCTTTCCCGGTTCTGCCCAATGCAAACAATAAGGTGCTCTCCTCAGTATTTCCCTGTGCCTATTGTCTTTAGTCAAGAAATACTTGTTTATCTATGCTTGATCCCATTCAGTTGTGAGCCGCAATAGAGTTTAATCGAGAGTGGCTGTCATATTTGGCACGTATCTTTTCCACCTCTCTCTAGATGGAGGCGTCGATCTACGACTTCCCTGAGGGCTCTTTAGGATTCGCCCTTCTTCGATGATACCTCGTAAAATGGGCGAGGGCCCTTGCAGCTCTTCGGATATTCGGATATACGGGGATACCTGCATCGCGGCATCGTTCTTGTGCCTTGAGCACTGCCTCCACTCGCCATGGGGTAGTGGGGTCTCCGGAGTTGATAAAGATGACCATCGGCTTTTGGGCCTCTCGTGCCAGATTGATCAGAAACTGAAGATTCAACTCATGACGTTCTGCACTCTTCGGATAGTCAAGGAGCCATATGGCGCTGCTGTTTCCGATCAGGAGGTCCACACCGTCCCATTGCGCTCCCATTTGAAAACACCGAACCATTGTCTCGATGCCTCCCATAACGGAAGCGTCCATGGGATTTGAGATCAGGGACCAGACCTCAGGGGCAAAGGACCGGATCTCCTCTCTCACCTCTGAAGGCAGTGGTGGGACTTCGAAGCCCTCCAACTCACACGCATCAGCCGCCGCCACACTCCCTCCACCGCCTCCACCCATCAGCAGAACCCTTTGGCCCGTTGAAGGCCGAAGAAATTGAAAGGCGAGAAGCACATCGGCCATCTCCTCCATGGAATGAACGCTCACGACCCCGAATTGATGGCAAATGGCTTCCCACAGGGCCTCCTCCCCACTCACAGAGGCCGTATGTGAGATCACGGCCCTGGAACCGGCTTTCGTCCTACCGGCCTTGAAAAGGACCACCGGTTTCCTGCCGTCTGAACGTCGGAGGAGGTCCAGGAACCGCCTTCCCTCCTTCACGCCCTCCAGATACATGGCGATGACCTTGGTCTCCGGATCCTCCAGGAGGTAGTCGAGGAAATCCGATTCATTGAGGTCTGAGGCATTTCCGAAGCTGATGATCTTGCTGAAACGGAGTCCCCTTCCCGCGCCCTGATACTCCAGATCCGCAGCATTTCCTCCGCTCTGAGAGGCAAATGCCAGATGCCCAGGTTCCCTGGGAAGGCTAAAACGAAAACTCAGTCCGACACTCGGGCAATAGAGGCCCATGCAGTTGGGCCCGATGACCCTGATCCCCGTTTCCCGTGCCCGGTGCACGATCTGCCTTTCGAGATCGAGACGGTCCTCCATCTGGGTCTCTGCCATCCTCGCCGTAAAGAGATGAATGGAACGGACGCCTTTGACTACACAATCCTCCACAAGGGTCAGGGCCTGATGATGGGGGATGCAGGAGATCACATGATCGACCGGACCGGCTATCTCGCGAAGCGTTTTGAAACATGGAACGCCAAGGACCTCCTGCTCCTCTATGCTGATCGGGTATACCGGTCCAGGGAATGGAAACTCCAAGAGTTGCCGAAGGTACATATATCCTTGACTCTCCGAATTTTTCGAGACACCCACGATTGCCACTGCTCTCGGATGAAACAGGCGATCAAGGGGATGGTTGCACACCTTTCGCGAGCTATTCATAAGGTTTTCTCTTCCTCTTCAGACTCGAATGGGCCGGACAGATCCGCAGGAGAAGGAATTTCTGATTTGATTTGTTTGATAAGCGCTTTTTGTGGGAGGGAGTATAGAGAAATTGATGGTTGTGTGTCAAGTTCAAAGCACATTTATCCTCATCCATTGCTAGACTTCCGGCGATCAAAATGTCTATAGTTCCTACCTGTTTCCTGGGCCTTCAACCAAATCAAAAGATACTCTTTTGAGAAAGGGAGCCCCTACCAAGGCTCGGCCGAAAATCATCCGCCCTCTCGGCTTACCACTCTTATACCAGGTTGCATTCAAAGGGCTACTATTCATCACCGTCATTGGGAACGAATGTGAAGCAACCTTAATGGGATAGATTGCCACGCCTGCCTGCCGGCAGGCAGGTCTCTTCGCTCCTCGCAATGACACGATTGCAACTTGGTATTAGCTATCCCGTTGGCATTTTTTTAATATTCCATCGGTCTTTCCTCTGCCAGGGAAAGCAGCACTGCAGACAGGCCAGCTACCAAAGCCAGGATAAGGAAAGAGTTGCAGAGGCTTATTCGCTCCGATGTCCATCCAACCATGAGCGGTGACAGGGACGCGATACCCATTCGCACGGTGTAGTAAAATCCTAGTGTCTCTTCCCGGCGGTGAGAGGGTATCATCTCGATCATGAAGGTATCCGCCAGCCCAGTGTGGCCGGTACCGAAGATTCCCAGCAGCACGATGGCAGGGTAAAGCGCCCAAAGGTTATGCATCGTGGCTATAATCAGGATTGAGATACTGGCGACGATGAATCCTCCGATCACCACTGGTTTCCGCCTGCCCATCCTGTCCATGAGTGCACCGAAAAAAGGTCGGCAAACGGTGCCCGACAATGACATTATGCCAAAGGTCGCGGCAGCTGCTCCTGTGCTGAATTCCCGATTGTCCACCAGGAAGAGTGGAAGAAATGCCACCAGGCCGCTCTGTGCGACTCCCCATATGCCAACACAGCCAGAAGGTAGATTCCTGAGGAGCGAGAAAAAAATGGCCAGCGTAAGGCCTTACCCTGCGGCTGGAGATCCTGCCTCTGGTGCCTGAGGAAGGAGAAGAGACTCAAACCCGCCACTATGCCCAGCGCGGACCATACCTGGAGTGGAAAACGCCAGCTGCAACAGGTGAGCAGCAGCCAAACCAGAAAGGGAGCGACTACCATGCCTGCAGAGCTGCCGCTCAAGTGCAACGCCATGGCGCGACCGAAGGAGTCCCTCCCAAAGATCCTCGACAACATGGTCACCGCAAGGGGATGATAGGTTGATCTCCCAATCCCGCTTACGGCGGAAATCCACACAAGGGCTCCGTAGCTGGTACTCAAGCTTGCCAGAAGCATAC
>JABXJY010000026.1 GCA_013375385.1 Desulfobacterales bacterium | reverse complement strand
ATAGCATTCTCTATCTCTCCCTTGGTACCGGTATCGAGTTTTTCTCCAGCCTCCTTAAGAGATTTTTCAGTGGAATAAATTAGGGAGTCAGCAGCATTTCGAGCATCAACAAGTTCCCTCTTCTTTCTGTCTTCTTCGGCATGAAGTTCAGCATCCTTGATAAGCCTCTCAATTTCCTCCTCACTGAGGCCGCTCGATGCGGTTATCCTGATGGACTGTTCTTTTCCAGTTCCTAGATCTTTGGCAGATACATTAACAATACCGTTTGCATCAATATCAAAGGTTACCTCTATCTGAGGAATACCTCTCGGCGCTGGTGGAATGCCAACCAGTTCAAAGCGCCCAAGGGTCTTATTGTGAACCGCCATCTCTCTTTCACCCTGAAGAACATGAATTGACACCGCAGGCTGGTTATCTGCTGCAGTTGAGAATATCTGACTCTTCTTGGTGGGTATAGTAGTGTTCTTCTCGATGAGCTTTGTCGTAACACCACCAAGGGTCTCAATTCCCAGGGAAAGGGGAGTAACATCAAGCAAGAGAACATCTTTTACATCACCCTTTAAGACCCCACCTTGTATAGCTGCACCAATTGCAACAACCTCATCAGGGTTCACGCCCTTGTGCGGCTCCTTGCCAAAGATCTGCTTTACCTTTTCCTGAACCTTCGGCATCCTGGTCATCCCACCAACCAGAATCACCTCATTGATGTCACCGGGCTTCAAAGCAGCGTCACTCAAGGCAATCCTGCAGGGTTCGACTGTTTCTTCAATCAGATCCTCCACAAGGCCCTCAAGTTTTGCCCTGGTCAGTTTTATATTCAGGTGTTTTGGCCCACTTGCATCAGCGGTAATAAAGGGAAGATTAATGTCTGTCTCCATCGAGGTGGAAAGTTCCATCTTTGCCTTTTCAGCCCCCTCCTTCAGACGCTGGAGTGCCATCTTATCATTCCTGAGATCGATCCCCTGATCCTTCTTGAATTCATCAGCAAGGTACTCAATCACTCTCTGATCAAAGTCTTCACCTCCCAAATGGGTATTTCCATTGGTGGCCTTGACCTCAAAGACCCCATCACCTATCTCCAGAATGGAGACATCAAAGGTACCACCACCAAGATCAAAGACAGCAATCTTTTCGTCCTTTTTCTTATCCAGGCCGTATGCAAGTGAGGCAGCGGTGGGCTCATTGATGATCCGCTGAACATTCAACCCTGCTATCTTTCCCGCATCCTTTGTCGCCTGTCTCTGGCTGTCGTTGAAATAGGCAGGAACGGTAATGACAGCATCCGTCACCTTTTCACCGAGATATTCTTCAGCGGTCTGCTTCATTTTCTGCAAAATCATTGATGAAATCTCGGCCGCACTATAATCCTTACCCTTGACGGTAACCTGGGCATCACCATTCTTTGCCTTGGTAATTCTGAAAGGTGTTATCTTAATATCTCTTTGAACCTCGGGCGAATCAAACTTCCTGCCAATCAGTCGCTTAACTGCATAGACAGTATTATCTGGATTGGTAATTGCCTGTCTTTTCGCAGTCTGCCCTACGAGCCGTTCCCCACTATCAGTAAATGCTACTATAGAGGGTGTGGTCCGGTTCCCTTCCACATTGGCAATTACCTTTGGGTCACCTCCTTCCATAAGCGCAACGCACGAGTTTGTGGTCCCCAAATCGATTCCAATTATCTTACTCATCATCTCCTCCTTAAGAGTATATCTATTACTGATATTTACTGATTACTTACACAGTCTCTTCTCTGTCGTCCCATTTCCCTCCGAGATCACAACCATCGATGGCCTAATCAGGCGCCCATTGAGCACGTAGCCCTTCTGCAACTCCGTTATGACATGTCCTGGCGCAACCTTATCATCTATCTGCTTTGAAATTGCCTCATGAAGGTTGGGATCAAAAGGTTTTCCCTCTGCCTCAACCTCTTTAAGACCCGCTTTTTCTAGCGTTTTCATAAGGCTATCCAGTGTCAGTTCAACACCTTCAACTAACCCCGAGGGATTCTTATCATTTTGGGAGTGGGATATCGCCTTTTGAAGATTATCAATTACTGGTAGAATCTCCTTAATGAGCGATTCATTAGCATACCGAGCCAAATCCTCCCTCTCTCTTATTCCCCTCTTTTTGATATTTTCCATTTCAGCATAGGTTCGCATATACAGATCGTAATTCTCCTGCGATTTCTTTTCGGTATCTTTCAATTTCTCAAGGAGTTCCTGTTTCGTCATCTCCTCCACCCTCTTCACCTTCTTTTCTGTGCCCTTCCCTATAGTTCTTTTGTCTGACCCCTTATGATCTTCTACTTTTTCCTTTTCCTTATGCACCTGTTCGTAATGTTCTACCTTTCCACCTTTCTCATTTGTCTTGATCTCTATCTCGCTCATAACTCTTCTACGTTTCCCCATCTGATGACTGAACCAAATCTTAAGAGATGTTAAACATCTGGACAGGAGTTGTCAAGGCCAGGAGTATAAGAAGGTAGGCCCAATTCTTACCTTGTTAGATAGAAAGTTTCGCCATCGTTTGGCGGGGCAGAGAGTCCAACAGGTTTGAGCGGGGTCCTAAGACTCGTTCAAGATTTATAGAAGGGTCTACAGGCCTTTTCCCGTTAACCTCTCGAGAACTTCAAGATATTTGTCTCTCGTTATTTGAATCACTTCTGGCCGTAATTTTGGCGGGGGCGGCTCTTTTGGCCAGTCAATACTGTTGAGGTAATCCCTTAAGAACTGCTTGTCAAAACTCTTTTGCGCTCCCCCAGGTTTGTACCCATCCATTGGCCAGAATCTGGATGAATCTGGGGTTAATACCTCATCAATGAGCATGAGATGATCATCTACAAACCCGAACTCAAACTTGGTGTCCGCAATAATGATACCATTTCGAGAGGCCAGATCTCTTCCGTTTTGGTATAAGACTAGGCTGATTCTTTTGATCTCTTTGGCTGTATCTTCTCCGACGATATTTGAAACATCCTCAAAGGAGATATTCTCATCATGGGTCCCCTGGGCAGCTTTGGTTGCTGGTGTGAAGATCGGTTCTGGCAATTGGGATGACTCCTCCAGCCCTTCAACGAGGGAAATCCCTGAGATACTTCCCAACTCCCGGTACTCAAGCCATCCAGAGCCTGAAACATAACCCCTTACAACACATTCCACAGGAAGGGGCCTCGCTTTATGCACAAGCATGCTCCGATCAGCAAGCTGCTCTTTGTAAGGCGTGCAGGATTCCGGATATTCATCTGGATCAGCGGAGATCAGATGATTATCGACTATGGAAGCGAGCCTCTTAAACCAGAAAACAGATAGCTTGGTTAGGACCTTTCCCTTATCTGGAACAGGATCATTCATAACAACATCAAATGCGGACACCCGATCAGTAGCAACTATGAGTAAATTGTCCCCTACCTCATATATATCCCTGACCTTACCCCGATTAACCAATCTTAAATTGGCAAAATCTGTTTCCCGAACTACTTGCGCTGACATAATCATCCCTTTCAAATATCCTTTTGGCAAAACTATAACATAAATAATTTAAAAAAGCAGTATGGACAATATGAGATATCTTTTGTATATAAAAAATAAGACTCTGAGATTATACGCAGAGGATACGATTCATGATTTTGAAACTGAAAGAGAGCATATGGTCAAATTAGATTTTAAGAAGGGTAATGGAATCGTGCCAGCTATTGCGCAAGACTATAAATCCGGCAGGGTTTTGATGCTGGCCTCTATGAATAACGTGGCTTGGCAGCGTACTCTCCAGACTGGCGAGGCCCACTACTGGAGCCGCACACGGGGAGAAATATGGCATAAAGGGGCAACTTCAGGTCATATCCAGATAGTGAAAGAAATCTTAGTGGACTGTGACCATGATGCTATCCTTCTCAAGGTAGAGCAGTCAGGAGGAGCTGCCTGCCATCTTGGATATGAAAGCTGCTTCCACAACAAGATTGATAGAAATGGAGCGGAAACCATCATTGGTGAAAGGATATTTGATCCAGAGAGGGTATATAAAAAATGAACGTGCTTAAGCTCGGTATACCGAAGGGGAGTCTGGAGGAGGCCACACTCAGGCTATTAGACAAATCAGGCTGGAGAATCTCTGTCAATCATCGGAATTATTTTCCTGAAATAAACGATGAGACTGTCAAGTGTTCACTCTTGAGGGCCCAGGAGATGTCCATTCACGTAGAAAACGGCACTATTGATGCGGGCCTCACCGGTAGAGACTGGAAAGAAGAGAATGAATCAGATGTCGTCACTGTTGCTGACCTGATCTACTCCAAGATGAGCCAGAGCCCCACCAGGTGGGTTTTGGCAGTGTCTCCTGACTCTGATATCAAGGAACTATCTGACCTTAAGGGTAAAAAGATAGCAACGGAACTGGTTAACTATACGAAAAAATACTTCGCCCAAAGAGGAATAGACGTTAAGGTTGAATTCTCATGGGGAACAACCGAGGCCAAGATTGTGGCAGGTTTGTCAGATGCTATAGTTGAGGTTACTGAGACAGGGAGTACCATCAAGGCCCATGGATTGAAGATTATCCATGAACTGATGCAGTCAAACACTATACTTATTGCAAATAAAGATGCTTGGGGAGATTCATGGAAGAGGAGCAAGATTCAGCAGATTGCTTTACTCCTCCAAGGGGCCTTGAGGGCTGAAAACATGGTAGGTTTAAAGATGAATATACCAAAGGAACGATTAGACGGGATCGTCAAAATACTCCCGAGTATTACCTCACCCACCATAGCCAACCTCTTCCAATCCAATTGGGTCTCGGTTGAGGTAATGATTCATAAGGAAAAGGTCAGGGAGCTTATTCCCCAATTAATAAGGGAAGGGGCTGAAGGTATAATTGAATATCCGCTCAATAAGGTGATTTGATTATGCGCTTGGGGCAAACTTAGGGGCAGCGCCCCATCGCTGCCAAAAGATCTGCGCCCACCTTCGGCGGGATAGGAATTCCGAGAGACACGTTCATGAAAATTGCAGCAAGGGCCGTAGATTTCCGTTCTTTCATTGTCATGGATGTCTTGGAAAGGGCCAATGCCCTTGAAAGAGCGGGGCAGGATATCATTCACCTTGAGATAGGTGAGCCAGACTTTGACACACCTCGGTGCATAAGGGAGGCCGGGATCAAGGCCATCAGGGAGGGAAAAACCCACTATACTCATAGTCTCGGGGTACTCGAGTTAAGAGAGGCCATCTGCCACTGTTACATGGATAAGTACGGTGTTCACATAAACCCTGAGCAGGTCATAGTGACCTCTGGTACATCGCCTGCGATGTTGTTGATCTTTTCGGTCCTGTTAGAAAACGGAGATGAAGTTATCCTCTCTAATCCGCACTATCCTTGCTATCCCAATATTATCCAATATGTGGGTGGAAATTGTGTATTTGTAAGTACTGAAGAAGGTGATGGATTTCAATTTCGGCCGGAAGAGGTTGCCCGGAAGATATCTCCGCAGACCAAGGCAATCCTCATAAACTCGCCATCAAATCCTACGGGAAATCTCCTTTCGCCTGAGAGAATGCAAAGGATAGCTGATCTTGGACTCTATACCATATCCGATGAGATATATCATGGCCTGGTATATGAAGGTAAAGAGCACACAATCTTAGAGTATACAGATAAGGCCTTTGTTTTGAATGGTTTTTCCAAACTCTATGCCATGACTGGATGGAGACTCGGATACGTGATTTCTCCACCCGACTTTGTAAGGCCAATGCAAAAGATACAGCAAAACTTTTTCATCTCAGCCAGCAGTGTCTCCCAGTGGGCAGGTCTCGCTGCCCTGACCGAAGCACAGCCAGATATTGAAAGGATGAGAACCATATTCAACCAGAGAAGGCAATATGTAATCAAAAGACTCAGAGAACTTGGTTTTGGAATCAGTGTTGATCCTGTTGGTGCATTTTATGTCTTTGCTCGGGTGAAACACCTATCCAATAACTCCTACAAGCTGGCATTTGAGATTCTTGAAGAAGCACGGGTGGGTGTTGCACCTGGGATTGATTTTGGCACCAGTGCCGAAGGATACCTCAGGTTTTCCTATGCAAATTCAATTGAAAACATCACTGAAGGTCTCCGAAGGGTAGAGGAATTCCTGAAAAGAAGGAATCCCTACACGTCTTCATGAGCCAAGTTCTTAACAAATAAGTCAAGCTCTTGAGACGTCCAATGCAAGATGCAGAATGTAAATCGAAAAATTCAAAATGAAAGGGAGGAGCTTGCGTTAACAAACCCGTAAGAAAAAGTAATCTTGACTTTTGTACTTTGCATTTTTTATTCTGCAATTCGAAGCTTCGTTACAGACCATAGGCCTTTATCTTCTTATGGAGATTGCTTCTTTCCATTCCTATAGCTTCGGCTGTCTTGCTAATATTACCTCCAAACTGTTCCAATTTACTGGCGATGAAGGATCTTTCAAACATCTCTCTGGCCTCCTTCAGGGTGTCGAAAGAAAAAAAGCTCTCCAGCTTACTCTCTTCACTCCTGGATGCGTTGAAGGGAGGGGGTATATCTTCTTCACCAATTACCCTATCAGGATACATAATAGCCATCCGTTCTGTCAGATTCTTGAGTTCCCTGACATTACCTGGCCAGCTATATTTCTTTAGGAGCTCCAGGGCTTCTGGAGTTAGAAATTTGTGTTCCTTCTTGGTGTCAAGGGAAAACTCATCCAAGAACTCATTCACGAGTTCAGGTATATCATCAACCCTCTCCCTCAACGGTGGAACCCTGATAGGTATAACGTTGAGCCGGAAGTAGAGGTCGTCCCTGAATGTCCCCTTCTCGATCTCTTCCTCCAGATTCTTGTTGGTTGCAGCGATAACCCGGACATTCACCCTAATGGTCCTGTTGCCACCTACCCGATCAAATCTCTGCTCTTGTAGGATGCGCAGAACCTTTGACTGGGCCTTTAGGCTCATGTCCCCTATTTCGTCCAAAAATAACGTTCCATCATTAGCCTGATCAAATTTCCCCCTCTTCATGGTGGTAGCCCCAGTGAATGCTCCCTTTTCATGGCCAAAGAGTTCTGATTCGATCAAATCCTCTGGTATGGCAGCACAATTAACCTCAACCAAAGGTTTGTCCTTCCTTTTGCTCAATCTGTTGATTGTATGGGCCACGAGCTCCTTACCAGTCCCATTTTCTCCAACAATCAAAACCCATGCATCGGTTGGCGCGACAATCTTTATCTGCTCTTTTAGCTCAGTGATGGCCTTGCTATGTCCGGTTATCTGATATTTCTGCCGGTCTCGTTCCCTGAAGAGATCAAGCTCTGCCTCAAGCCTGTTGTAGTTCAATGCATTATTTATCGATAAAAGGACATTCTCGAGGGAAAGAGGCTTTTCAATGAAGTCATAGGCACCCAACTTTGTCGCTCTAACCGCAGTTTCGATTGTGCCATGGCCTGATATCATAATTACCTGTAAACCTGGATAAAGTTCCCTGATCCTCTTCAGTGTCTCTATGCCGTCGATATCCGGCATCCAGATATCCAGCAATACGATATCCGGAATGGTTTCCTTAATTATGTCCAAGGCCTTCAAGCCAGTATCGGCAGTTATGACCTCAAACCCCTCATCAGAAAGGATACCTTGTAAGGATTGTATTATGCTTGGCTCATCATCCACGATAAGTACTGTATCAGCCATTTCTCACAACCCCATCATCTCACATGCAATATGGGCGGCATTGTTGGAAGCACCACCCTGACCAAGTTGCTCCTTTACCAGTCTTAACCCTTTTTTCATATCTGCCCTTAACCTATCATTTTTCAGGATGGCTAGGCCTTCGACTGCCAACTCATGGGCTGTCGCCTTATTTTGAATCAATTCCGGAACTATGGTTTTCCCAGCAACTAGGTTCACGAGGCCAATGTTAGATACCTTTGCAAGGAATCGGACGATAATATAGGTCAGAGGGGATACCTTGTAGGTTATTACCATAGGGGTTTCCATTATTGCTGCCTCTAAGGTGGCCGTCCCTGAGGCAACCAGGGCCAAATCAGCTATCTTCAATAACTCCTTTGTATCGGACCTTGCTATTTTGATATCAACTGTGGCTTTTTGTAAGTAGGGTTTGACTACATCTTCTCTCACAGTAGATGCTAATGGCAAAATGCAATACAGGCGAGGAAAATAGTGGGAGATGATTTCAGCCGCACCGATCATTATAGGCATATGCCTGAGAACCTCCTCGGTCCTGCTTCCAGGAAGCAAGCCAAGGATAGGACCCCTCTCACAACCGATGCCTAAACGTTCCTTGATCCCTTTCTTGCCTCTTTTAGGCAAAGATATATCCAGGAGTGGATGGCCTACATATGCTACTCTAAGGCCATATCTCCGGTAGAATTCTTTCTCAAAGGGAAGAATAACCGCTACCCGGTCCACCCTCTGAGCTATCTTTCTAACCCTCCTTTCCCACCATGCCCATACCTGGGGAGGGATATAGTAGAGTACGGGGATACCAAGGGAGTGTGCTTTTTTTGCTAAATTCAGATTAAAGCCTGGATAGTCGATAAGTATCACGAGGTCTGGATGACTAACCGTTAACAGCGTCTTCAATTCCCTCAAGGCCCGAAAGATGTATCTCATTCTGGGTATTACTTCCGTCATTCCTACCACAGCCATAGCCGATAGTTGATACATAATCCTGACACCAACCTTCTCCATCTCTGGGCCACCAATGCCAAAAAACGTTATGTCAGATGATAGCCTCTTTATTGCCAGGACCAAATTGGCCCCATAAATGTCCCCTGAGGCCTCTCCTGCTAAGATCATTATACTTTTCTTTGGGCTCAATTCAGGATATCGTTTTTGTTTTTCCCTTTATCTGGTCAATGATAGAGAGGGCAACAGCAAGGGCATTCTTTCCATCAACCCCAGAAACCTTGGGCTCTGTCCCCTTTCTTATAGCCTCCACAAAGGACCTAATCTGATCGGCCAGGGGATCACTATCAGGAAATCTATCCTCTCTGTGGACTAAAGGGGAAAGATCAGCAAAACCTTTCCTCTCTCCCTTGAGCTGGGTTACACTGATCCTTCTTTTGCCGTAATCAACTGATATGTAGGTGTCAGGTTGGAAAATCCGAATCATTCTGAGAGATTCATTTGAAACCCGGCTTGCTGTCAAATTTGCCACGGTACCATTGGCAAACATAATCCTAACGTTTGCAATATCTATCTTATCACTCATAACAGGCATCCCAAGGGCATCTATGTCTTTAATCTCCGAATCCACGAGGTGCAAAATAATATCCAGATCATGAATCATGAGATCCAGGACCACATCAACATCCGTGCTCCTCTTAGTAAAGAAGTTGAGCCGATGAGATTCAATAAAAAGAGGCTTGGAAACTAGTGACTCCATCTTAACTACTGCAGGGTTAAACCTTTCTATATGCCCTATCTGCAAAATAGTATTATTTCTCTTTGCCGTTTCTATGAGCTTATCAGCATCCTCCAGTTTAAGGGTGATGGGCTTTTCAACTAATAGATGGACGCCATGGGTCAAAATATCATGTCCAATTGCAAAGTGGGATACTGTTGGAACTGCCAGACTGAGGCCATCCACATAGGGAAGAAGTTCAGTATGACCATTGTAGGCCTTCGTATTGTGCCTGCGTGCTATCTCTTGTGCCCTTTCAAAATCAGTATCGGCAAGCCCAACCAGATCAATATCTTCCATAGCGGCATACTTCTGGGCGTGTAACTCACCCAAGTAACCTACCCCGACAACGCCTAAACGTAATATTTGGTCCGTTGCCTGCCCTCCATCGTCCCGCTCTGCGGAACTCAAGCGAGGCGGGCGGGTCCGTTGTCCGTTGTCCGTTGTCCGTTCCTTCATACTGCCTGCTGCTTTATCTGGATACTATGGCAACACCGTTACTATTTGCCAATTCTATCATCTCCTCTTTATCAAAAATCAGGGTTTTGCCTGACTCTATTGCCAAGACAGATGCCCTAACTGTTGACATAACCTTGATAGTGTTAAGGCCGACCGCAGGCAGGTCAAACCGAAGATCCTGATTGGGCTTACAAACCTTAACAACCACCGCATTTTCTTTCGCCAATTCCCCTCCCCTCAGTATTGTCTTATCGGTTCCCTCAATAGCCTCTACTGCCAGCACTGTCTTTCTTCTAACCACAACACAATGCCCTATATCCAGGCGGCCCAACTCCTTGGCTACCATCCAGCCAAATTCTATCTCCTCCACCTCCTCTCTGCTCGGGCTTCTTTGGGTAAGACATCCAGATGGTGCAAGAAGTTCCGGTAGGTACGTGGTAGAGCCGACAACAGTTATCCCTTCCTTTTCAAGCTCCATGGCCACAGCCCTTAAGATGTCATCATCATGGAAGACTGACAGTTTTCCCATGACTGCCAGCCCTCTTAGATCTGGCCTTACGTCGGTAAACATGTTGGCCTTGGTAATTGCACCTGCCATCAGAACATAACGTACCCCCCTTGACTTGAAGGCACTGAGCAAGTGACCAAATTGACCAAGCCCTATCCAGGTAATTTCATCAACCTTGCTGGCCAGCTCATGCAGAGTCTCTCCCCTATGTGCGACAGCAATCACCTTTAGTCCCCTTCTCTTGACTGAGTCGGCCACCAAAAGGGGGAAGTTTCCACTCCCTGCTATGAGGCCTATCTTCTCCATTTTCAATTGACTATTGACAATTTTCAATTGTCCCTTGCCTACCTAACAACACCCCTTTTTGAGTTGGCCAAAAATTCGAGAAGTATTTCTAACTCTTTAAACGGTGGTATCTCTCTCCTTACCCTTTCCACTGCCTCATGCAACAGATGACGATCACGCCAGATGATCTTATAGGCCTTCCTTAAGTTATCAATCTTTTCTTGAGAAAATCCTTCCCTTTTGAGACCTCTGGTATTTAACCCATACAGTTTGGCCCTGTCTCCTGATGCCATCATGAACGGTGGGATATCCTTGACCGTGGCCGATTTTCCTCCGATAAATGCATAGGTTCCTATCCTGACAAACTGATGTATGGCTACCAGTCCGCCAATGATAGCGTGGTCACCTATCTCAATATGACCGCCAAGGGTTGCAGCATTTGACATAATAATGGAATTACCCAAAATACAGTCATGGGCTACGTGGGCATAGGCCATAAGGTAATTCCGGCTGCCGATTATTGTGACCCTATCCTGCTTGGTCGTAGCCCGATTAATGGTTACAAACTCCCTGATTATATTCTCATCCCCAATAACAACCCTGGTATCCTCACCCTTATATCCAATATCCTGAGGAGGAAACCCAATTGAGACGAAAGGGTAGATCCTGTTTTTTTCCCCCATCACCGTACTCCCATCTATAGCTACATGGGAACCAATGACGGTATCCCTTCCTACTGTCACCTTTTCGCCTATGACTGAGCATGGCCCGATTGTGACCCCATCGGCTATCTTTGCCCTTGGGGACACAACAGCAGATGGATGAATGTCCACTCCCATTTCGCTTACCTTATTGCAGCCACCAACTCGGCTTCTGCCACTACTGTCTCATTTACCACTGCATTCCCTTTCATTTTCCATATTCTACTACCTTTTCTCACAGGAGTCAGTTCAAAGAGGACCTGGTCGCCAGGAACTATCGGTCTCCGAAATTTCACCTTGTCCATAGCGACAAAGTATATGGCATTTTCCGCCTCTATGTCCATACTCTCTGGTACCGATAGTCTCGCGAGTATTCCACCCACTTGAGCCATGGCTTCTATCACCAGAACGCCAGGCATAATTGGGTTTCCTGGAAAATGACCCTCGAAGAAAGGCTCATTTATGGTTACGTTCTTGATCCCTACTATCCTTTCTCCCAGCTCAAGTTCCGTAATCAGATCCACAAGCAGGAACGGATGCCGGTGCGGTAGTATCTTTATGATGTCCTTATAAGTCAGTGGTAAATCCATTACCCTATCTACTCCCTTTTTAATTGTTCTTCCAGTTCCTCAACCCTGTTTTCTAACTCCTTCAACCTTTCGGAATACTCGGTGAGTCTCCGTATGTGCCCTCTGGTTTTCAACCAGAGGCGATGAGGCATTGTCGGAAACCCTGAGACAACCTCACCTGCCGGAATGGATTTGACCACACCGGATCCTCCAACTACCATTACCCGATCGCCGATCTCAAGGTGATCAGAAACACCAACCTGTGGTCCTAATACGACATTCCTTCCTACCCTGGTGCTTCCTGCAATCCCCGCCTGGGCAATAATAATGGTATTTTCACCAACAACTACATTATGTGCGATCTGAACAAGGTTATCGGTCTTCACACCTTTCTGAATCAATGTCTTGCCAAGGGAGGCCCTGTCAATGGTATTTTGTGCCCCGATCTCCACCCTGTCTTCTATCTGAACAATCCCTGTCTGTGGAATCTTGACGCTTACATCACCATCCCAGGCGTAACCAAAGCCATCACTCCCTATGACAGTGCCTGCATGAATAATTACCTCCTTCCCTATTATGCAATCGGCCATTATTGTTACATTTGGATAGACAACACTCCCATCCCCTACGGTGACACGATCGCCAACATAGACACCTGGGAAAAGAATGACTCTATCGCCTAGTACTGCCTCCTGTCCAACATAAACAAAAGGATAGATAGACACATCTTTTCCCACGTGAGTTCCTTCTCCAATGATGGCCTTTTCACTTAACCCCGGGAAACGAGGAATGGCAGGAGCAAACATGGTCGCCACTCTGGCGTAGGCAAGGTAGGGATTGGGGTATATCAGTTGTGGACCCTGATAAAGACTGGTGAGTTCTTTTACAATAACGGCTGATGCCTTTGTTCCCTTGACCTGGTCCTTTAGACGTGGGTCTGCCAGAAAGGACATCTCTCCTTTCTCAGCCAAATGGAGGGAATTGATCCCTCTTATCAATGCCTGATCATCACCTATAACAGTGCCACCTATTGATTCAGCTATATGTCTCAGAGTCAGTTCCAATGTTACTAACCTATTCTCTGCCTTCCTCTTTCATCTTTTCATAGGCCCTGATAACCTTTTCAGTGATGTCGATTGAGTCAGCCCGATAGAGAACACCGCCTGCCCTCTTCTCAATTATCAAGGTGAAGTTTTCTTCGGATCCTATCTTTTCGATAACCTTACCGAGCTCATTAAGCATCCTTTTTTTTTCTTTTTCCTGTGCCCTCATCATCTCTTCATTTAAATCCTTGAAAAAATAGTCTAACTCCCTGGTCTTTCTTTCGATAGCCCTCCTTTTGTCATCCTGGGCATCCATACTCAACATCATAGCCTGTTTCTCTAACTCCTTCCTCAGCCCCAAAAGCTCTCTTTGTTTCGTATCAAGTTGCCTCTGGAGCACCTCCTTTTTCTTCTTCAGGAGCTCAAGAACCTTTTGCCCCTCCTTAGATTCATCAAGGCATCTTTGAATATCAATAAGACCAACCTTGATAGAATCTTCCCCCAGGGCTACATTATGAGTCAATAGAACTACCATAATAATAGCTGAAAACAAGAAACCCTTCTTCATTCCTGACCCCCTGCTTGCTTCGATTGTTTTTTGTTACGCATACCTTAGCAATACGTTAGGACTGGATCTTACCTTATTTTTCTTTTATTAGTCAACAACCCTTAAAATGGTTGGTCAGCTAGTTGCTATATATTTGAATTGTTTCTCGATTCTTTTTCAACGAACAACTGGCTCCGGACTAGGGACATCCTCTAGAATGGTGTTCCAATCGTAAACTCCCAGTTGTCTGATGGCTCGCCGGGCTTCCGGTCAAGAATCTTGCCCCATTCCAAACGGAGAGGTCCTATCGGTGAATACCACCGTATCCCTACCCCCGCACCCCGCCTGATTCCATCGAAGGTATAGTCCTCATCCTTGGTAAAGACATTTCCCGCATCGAAGAATAGAACACCCACCACTCCCTGTTCCTTCACGAGGGGAAACCGGAACTCAACGTTATAGACCATCATCTTTTCTCCACCTATCCTGTCGCCTGTAACCGGGTCAACAGGTGAAATGGAGCCATAATCAAATCCCCTGACCGTATTCATTCCACCCAATCTGAATTTTTCATAGACAGGCAATTTCCCACCTGGCCTCTGCTCAACATAGCCCCATTTTCCCTGCACAGAAAATGCCGCATCCCAGAAAAAAGGGAAAAACCAGGCTGATCTGGCCCTGTATTTGGTAAAATAGTTGTCTCCTGCAAGGATACCGCCTGCATATTCTATTGATGTGGAGTTCACAGAGCCTTCTCTGGCATTAAAGCGCCTATCTCTGCTATCCCTGGAAACACCAAAGGTCAGACTGCTCGTAACATTACGTCCCACCATATCCTGTATTAATCGAGAGGCTGTTTCTGATACATCCGAGATCTCGGCATCGTCATAGGTATAAATAAATGAGCCCCTGGTGAACTCAAGTCCTAAGGGAAAACCAAATCTCAGCTTTCCCCCACGGCTGTCCTTGGTATATTCATCATATATGTACTCCCAGTCATACAGATCAATACCTGCCGATAGAGGCTTATCAAAGAGCCATGGCTCAGTAAAACTCAAGGTATATCTCGTGGACTTGGAGCTCAGAGAGGCCCTAGCCGATACTGTTTGTCCACGGCCAAAGAGGTTGTTCTGTGATATTTCCAATATCCCGATAGCCTTTTCCACCGAACTGTATCCAACACCAAGGGAAAAGACACCGGTTGGTCTCTCCTTGACATCTATAGCAAGGATCATCTCCTCATCGCTGCTTCCCTTTTTTGTGTTAACATCCAACTTCTCAAAAAAACCGAGGCGATGAAGATTCTGACTGCTTCTTTTCAGTTTCTTTCCACTGAAATCTCCACCCTCAATAACCTGTAGCTCCCGGCGAATAACCTTATCCCTGGTTTTGTCATTTCCAGTGATGAGTATCCTCTCAAACCGAACCTTCTTTCCTCTCGAAATCCGGTATGTAATATCAACCTTATGTTCTTTATCATCTTCCTTGATCTCAGGGGATACGTCAACCAGGGCATAGCCTTCATCTGCGTAAATCCCACTCAAGGCCAATGTATCAGACCTGATAACCTCCCTGTTATATACCTTCTCTTTCCTTATCTTGATCACCTGATAGAGCTCATGGACATCTCTTATAAGATCTCCCTCAATACTCACATTCCTGATACCATATTGAGGGCCTTCATTAATCTTGATAGTAATAGTGAGCCCCTCAT
This sequence comes from Desulfobacterales bacterium, assembly GCA_013375385.1. GTDB lineage: Bacteria > Desulfobacterota > DSM-4660 > Desulfatiglandales > B25-G16 > JABXJZ01. Next base: position 3,657 of record JABXJY010000026.1, on the reverse strand, counting down.
CCTTTTTGTGAGTGATCTCCGGTTCACCTACTCTTGCCTTTATATAGCCGTTGTTATAGTAAAATGACTTTATTTTCAATGTATCACTTTCCAACTTTTTTCTATCCAGACGGCCAGAGCTAGTAAGAAAGGAGAAAAACCCCTTCTCGCTTGTCTCCATAACATCTTTAAGATCGTCATCATTGATCTCGCTATTCCCTCCAAATGTAATCTTCCTTATATAGACCTTATCTCCCTCCTTAATTTTATAAATAAGCGCCACCTCATTGTTGGGAAGATCCTCGATCTTCTCTCTTATTTCAACATTGTAATATCCCTTCTGATGGTAATGATCTCTTAACCTCTCTATACTGTCTTTGATGCCTTTCCTGTTGAGAATAGAATATTCTTTTATCCCTAAAACCTCCATCAGGTCCTTCCGATCAATCTTTTTGTTCCCCTCAAATTTAATCGCACCAATAGATGGTTTTTCACTGACCTTGAAGGTGACTATTTTACCTCCCGGACCCTCCTCAACATCTATCTGGACATCATCGAAAAAACCCATTTGATATATTGATCTAAGGTCTTTATCGAGGGTGCTCGGGTCAAATGGTGTCCCCTTTTGACTCTCAATGGTCGCAAGGATGGCGTCAGTTTCAATCCTTCTATTTCCTGTAATATAGACTGAATCTATCGGAATAATACCTCTAATGCGGCTTGTTACGGTTGCTGCTGCCCTCTCCATTATCTGAGCTAATTTATCCACCTTATCTTCTGAAACAGAAATAGAAACAGATCTCCTTTCAATTGCTATAGGAAGGAGAGTAAGGTCAACACGTATCTTTTCTCCGATCTGGGTAACACTTCCTTCTATTAACCAATCGATCCTCTCCTCTTTTGCCACCCCCCTTGCACGCTCTAAGTCTGCTCCTGTTATCCTGGACAGTCCACTCTTATTTATTATCGCCGGATCGAGAAGGTCAAATCCTTCCCTTGCAAGCCTTGCCGTTAACATCTCTTGGAGGTCTAGAACGAGACGATCCATAGGTTTCAGCATATGAATCTTGAAGGGAAGCACGGCTATCTTTTCTGACACCTGTGCCCTGACATGGGTATGTATCAAAAGAGGGATCAACAGTGACAAAACAGGAAGAGGCCACCGTATATGGCCAAAATAGGAGAGTATCTTTTGAATCATCAACTTTCTTGTTGCCGGTTGCTGGCTACTTTTTTCTGCTTATCGCTTAGTGTTGAGTAGTTGCTTGCCGCAGGCGAATAGAAAACACGGCTAACATGTAACCCATAGCAAATAGCGTGCTTTATGCAAACCTGCCATCAACTAATTGCAGCTGCTTGGACATCTTGTGGGCCAGCTCCAGATTATGGGTAGCTATGACAAGGGCCAAGCCTTGCCTTTTATTGAGGGAAAGCAGCAGCTCTGCTATCTCATCACCTGTTACCTTATCCAGGTTTCCTGTAGGCTCATCCGCTAGGAGCACCTGAGGCCCCATAATGAGTGCCCTGGCAATTGCAACTCTCTGCTGCTCTCCTCCGGAAAGCTCACCAACCCTGTGTCTTAGCCTATCTTTTAAACCCATCTGAGACAGGATAGCTGAGGCCATTTCGGCGGAAGTTCTCCAACTGTACCCGGATATGAGGGCAGGAATCATGGCGTTTTCCTCGGCGTCAAATTCAGGAAGAAGATGATGGAACTGGAATACAAAGCCTATTTCCCGATTCCTGATCCTGCTGAGGCCCATCTCATCCATCTGATAGACATCGCTGTCGTTGAAAAAGACCGTACCCTGAGACGGGGGCTCTAATGTTCCCATAATATTGAGGAGGGTCGACTTGCCTGCTCCAGAGGGCCCCATTATGGCAAGGGATTCACCTGGTAATACCTGTAAGCTGATCCCTTTAAGCACTTGAATTATCTTGCCGTTATTTTCAAAGCTTTTATGGATGTTTTCTATCTGCAGCATGGGTTTCATTTCTATTCATATCTCAATGCCTCTACAGGGTTTACCTTGGAGGCATGCCAGGAAGGGTAGATAGTGGCCAGGAAAGAGATAATCAGTGCGGCTAATGCGATTGAGACAATATCAAACCACTCCATTCTAACAGGCAGGGTACTTATGTAATATACGTCTGGGGGAAGCTCAATGAACTTATATCGTGCCAGGAGATAGCAGAGAAAGGATCCGAACACCAGGCCCAGTAAGGTACCGATGAGACCAACGAATAGTCCCTGAAAGACAAAAATATACATGATACTCTTTGACGATGCCCCCATGGTTCTCAGAATCGCAATATCGCGAGTCTTTTCCATAACCAGCATAACGAGGGAACTGATTATATTCAGTGCACCTACGAGAACTATCATGATCAGAATAATAAACATAGTCACCTTCTCGAGCTTTAAGGCGGAAAACAGACTTTTGTTCATCATCTTCCAGTCTTTGGTCCAGTAAGGATAGCCAAGTTTGTCCTGAATGATTCCCCCTATTGTGTCACTCGCATCTATGTCCTTAACCTTCAATTCGATCCCTGTTACCTCATCCCCAAGGGAGAGAAAATCCTGAGCATCGGTTAAAGACAGAAAAACCATTGAGCTATCATACTCATACATGCCGGACTCAAAAAGGGCCTCTACCTTAAAGGTATCTTCATTTGCTACCCTCCCTAGTGGCGTCAATTTACCTATAGGCGATACCAGGGTTACGGTATCTCCCGGCAGCGCTCCTATCTGTCTGGATAACTCACTACCAATAATGGCTCCCTGGGGACCGGTCTCAGATCCCTTCAAAAGGGTAAGTGAGCCTCCCTTAATCATCGAATCGATGTTGATTACCGTACCAGCTGTGGCTGGATCCAGACCCCTGAGAATAGCCCCTGAGATATTACCAGCATGTTTAATCATTACCTGACTGTAGATAAATGGGGTTGCTGAAAGAACACCATCTACCTCCAAAGCCTTCTTGATAATGGCTTCTGTATCTCTGATGCCCCCCTTATAACTCAAGATAAGCAGATGTGAATTTACACCGAGTATCTTTTTCATCAAATCTTCCCTGAAGCCGTTCATCACGGCCAGCACTACTATCAGGGCCATGACCCCTATCATTATTCCCAAAATGGAAATACCAGTTATGATAGAGATATACCCTTGCTTTCTCTTTGCCTTTAAATATCTGACAGAGAAGAACGTTTCAAAGGACATATTACTCGTTACTCGTTACTAGATATTGCTCTAGTCTGTTGCTTGTTGCGATTGACAAATGACCAATGACAATTGACTAATCACACTATTACTTTTCCCTCATTTGAGGGAAGAGGATAACATCCCTGATAGAAGGGGAATCAGTTAGGATCATAACCAGTCTATCTATTCCAATACCCTCTCCTGCTGTAGGAGGCAATCCATAATCCAAGGCCTTGAGATAATCCTCATCCATAAAAAGGGCCTCCTCATCACCAGAATCCCTTAAGGAAGCCTGCTGAAGAAATCTCTCCCGCTGATCATCCGGGTCGTTGAGTTCAGAGAAGGCATTTGCAATCTCCCTTCCAGCTACAACCACTTCAAATCTTTCTGCAATCTCAGGCTCGTCATCCCTTCTCCTGGAAAGGGGACTCACCTCTATGGGGTGGTTGACAACAAAGGTGGGCTGGATCAAT
>JABXJY010000208.1 GCA_013375385.1 Desulfobacterales bacterium | reverse complement strand
ATGGCCACGGTTATTCCCTCCCGGCGCGAGAGCTGAAAACCCTGGCACAGCAACAGGCGATGCCCCAGATCCCTCACTGGCCTTTGTGCCTCCTCCGGGATATCCTCTTCCTTTTTCAACACTTTCACTGCGAGCGGGAAGGTCTTTAGCCTCATTCGACGCTCGAGCTCCTCTGCATATCCACTCCACTCATTCGGCTGCGACATATGCGTATCTCCTTTCTGTTTGAGATTTCGTCTTACGGAAAGTCGTTTTTGCGACGCTGGAAGCATAGATTCAAGTGCCTGGTGTGTCAAACAAAAAAAATACCCGCGTGGGAACATAGGGATAAATCCCGAATCGTGAATTGTCACGCATCCAGGTGATCCGGCATAGCACCCTGTATGGAAGGTTGAGGAGGCATGGGATTATGGTGCCTTCAAATGATTGATCCAGTCTGCACCAAAATGATACATATATGTCTAAGATTAGACTGTGAGCTAACCTACTGAAATGAGAGAATAATATTCTATTTACTTTTTCCGCTAGGCCTAAATTTAGACAGTCTTTCTGTGCTATCGGTCGATGAGGTGGTGACAAACCGGTCAGAGTGAGTTTTTCAACCACCTCGGGTAAGCCTTTAAGTGGTTTTTTTTATTGGGGATTTTGCATATGACCCTGTTGCTGCGACATCAAAATCAGAATATTTGGCATTAACATTGCTCATTTAGCTGTAAAAGCTGTAATATTATCAAGAGCAGGGATGAAAGGGCGTGGAAAGAAGGATATTCATTCCTTCAACGGTATTAAATACTTACAGGGGAGGAAGTTATCATGGAGACCTACTATAAACCAGAACACCTCACAAAGTTCGAGGAAATCGGGAAAGAGGCATCGGGTTTAGCCGAAAAGTTCTTTGATTACTACAATGCCGTGTTTGCTGAGGGCGAACTTACAGAGCGAGAGAAATCTCTCATTGCCCTTGCCGTTGCACACACCGTACAGTGCCCCTACTGCATCGATGCCTTTACCCAGGCGTGCTTGGAGAAGGGTTCCAATTTGGCTGAGATGACAGAAGCGGTTCACGTGGTAACGGCCATACGGGGAGGAGCCTCCCTCGTTCACGGCATCCAGATGCGCTCCGTTGCTGAAAAGTTGTCCATGTGAATAAGGCAACATACGGTGAGAAATGAATTGCGAGCAAATATCACCAGAAAATAAGAGTGTCCTCGGAAAAGATTCCTTGACTGTAGAGCCTTTCCGCCTAACCCTTGCCAAACATGGACTTACGTTAGAGAGGCAACGTACGGCAACACTACAGATCAATGTAGGCCTGCTCTGCAACCAGAGATGCAGGCACTGCCATTTCAGCGCCGGTCCTGATCGCAGGGAGAGCATGCGCTCAGAAACGGTTAACGAGGTGATTGCCTATGCCCAAGGGAGTCATTTTGACGCTATCGACATCACCGGAGGGGCACCCGAGCTGAACCCGAATCTCGTTACTCTCATTGAGAAACTCTCCCCCCTTGCCCCGAGAATCATGCTTCGCTCAAACCTAACTGCTTTCAATGGGGCCACGAGAGAGCACCTGATGGACCTTTTGAAGGAGCACCGGGTGGCAGTGGTTGCCTCGTTCCCTTCTTTTAATGAATCTCAGGCGGACTCACAGCGAGGCGGAGGCGTCTTTCAGGAAAGTATTTCTACCTTAAAGAAGCTCAACGCCATGGGGTATGGACAGGACGGCTCACGCCTTGAGCTCGATCTGGTATCCAATCCAACGGGGGCATTTCTGCCTTCCTCTCAGGCCCAGACAGAAACAAGATTTCACCAGGTCCTGGAGCAAAAGTGGGGAATCTCTTTCAATAATCTCTTTAATTTCGCCAACGTCCCCCTGGGAAGATTTCGCCAGTGGCTTTTGCAGTCAGGCAACCTTGAAAAATACATCGAGAAACTTGCTTCCAGTTTCAACCCCTGTGCCGTTGAAGGGCTCATGTGCCGTACGCTTGTCTCCGTCTCCTGGGATGGCTATCTCTATGACTGTGATTTTAATCTAGCTAAAGGGCTTTTTATGGGGGGGCGGAAAATTCACATCTCTGAAATGTCTGGGCCTCCAGAGCCAGGTAGCCCTATCGCGGTCGCCGACCACTGTTATACCTGCACCGCAGGTGCGGGATTCACATGAGGCGGGGCTATTAAGGCCTGAGTTCAGGTCTGAATTCCAGAAGGGAAGAAACAGAAGGTAACCATGCTGCTTGCCGGTGACATCGGTGGAACCAAGACTAACTTGGGTATTTACTCAACTGATAAAGGGCCGCGAGAACCACTCCTCGAGGCCACCTTCCCCAGCAGCAAGTATCCCAGCCTGGAAACGCTCGTGAGCGAGTTCCTTGCGCAGGTCACTCTGAGGGTGGACTGTGCCAGCTTTGGCGTGGCCGGTCCTGTGGTTGGCGGTCAGGCGAAGATTACCAACTTGCCATGGGTTATTGAAGAGACACAATTTAGGGAGACGCTAAACCTGAGGTCTGTGCGCCTGCTCAACGATTTGGCGGCCATCGCTCACGGCGTACCCCTGCTAGAGCAGGGAGACCTGCACACCCTCAACGAGGGAGTGCTGATCCCTCGGGGCACCTTGGCCGTCATCGCACCAGGTACCGGCCTCGGGGAGGCCTTTCTCATCTGGGATGGGTTGCATTACCGAGCGCACGCTTCGGAGGGCGGACATACTGATTTTGGGCCTAATAGTTCCTTGGAGATCGACCTATTACGATATCTTCATGAAAAGATGGAACACGTGAGCTACGAGCGTATCTGCTCTGGCCAGGGTTTGCCCAACATTTATGCCTATCTCAAGGAAAGCGGTTATGCAGAAGAACCGGCCTGGCTGGCTGAGCAGCTTGCTGGAGTAGATGATCCAACCCCTGTTATTGTGAATGCTGCGCTTGACAGTGAGAAACCATGTAAACTCTGTACCACTACACTAAGTATCTTTGTCTCTGCTCTTGGAGCGGAGGCGGGAAATCTGGCGCTTAAGGTTATGGCAACTGGAGGGGTGTACCTTGGGGGAGGTATTCCGCCGCGCATCATCTCGATACTCGAGGATGGGCCTTTTATGGAGAGCTTTAGGAATAAAGGGCGCTTTTCTGAACTGGTATCACGGATTCCCGTGCACGTGATTCTCAACCCCAAGATTGCGCTCATTGGCGCGGCGTTCCACGGTTTGGAATTATCTGATGAGTGACACTGGATATGGAAGGAGGGAATTTGATGAGTGAGCAAGCTTCGCTCGACGAACGATGTATCAACACCATCCGATTTCTGGTAGCCGATGCGGTGCAGAAAGCTAATTCAGGCCATCCTGGCATGCCAATGGGGGCGGCCGCAATGGCCTATGTTCTGTGGACGAAGCATCTTAAGCACAGCCCTAAAGATCCCCTGTGGGCAGATCGCGATCGCTTTGTTCTCTCGGCAGGCCATGGCTCAATGCTTTTGTACGTTCTTCTTCATCTTACTGGCTATGATCTCCCTCTTTCTGAGCTACAGTCCTTCCGGCAGTGGGGAAGTAAAACAGCCGGCCACCCCGAGGGACATCTTTTGCCCGGTGTGGAGGTTACCACCGGTCCACTCGGCCAGGGAATCAGTAACGCAGTTGGTATGGCGCTTGCCGAGGCACACCTTGCAGCACGGTACAATCGGCCCGGCCACAGGATTGTCGATCACCACACCTACGTGATCGCCAGTGATGGCGACCTCATGGAGGGAGTTTCCTCTGAGGCCTGTTCACTTGCAGGGCACCTCGCACTCGGCAAGTTAACCGTGCTTTTCGACGATAACCGTATTTCACTGGCTGGCTCGACCGCGCTTACCTTCACCGAGGATGTGGGAAAACGATTCGAGGCCTATGGGTGGCATGTACAGAAGGTTGAAGATGGCAATAACCTATCTGCTATTGATGCTGCGCTGAATGTTGCTAAGAAGGAGACTTCCAAGCCATCCCTCATCTGTGTGCAAACTGTTATCGGGTATGGATCACCCAATAAGCAAGGCACCTTTGGAACCCATGGCTCACCCCTCGGCCAGGATGAATTGCTCGCGGCCAAAGAGAATCTCGGCTGGCCCCCTGAGCCAGACTTCTTTATCCCAGAGGATGTATCGAAACATTTTCGGAGGGCACTGAGCGAGGGAAAAACCAAAAAAGCTGAATGGGAGGCGAATCTTATGCAGTATCGAGAGGCCTATCCAGAATTGGCAGAGGAATTTAATCGAAGGATGGGCGGTGAGCTGCCTGTTGGATGGGAAGCTGGGCTCCCCACCTTCCAGGCCGACACCAAGGGTATAGCGACCCGCAAGGCCTCTGAGACCGTTCTCCAATCCCTGGCACCAAAATTACCGGAACTCATGGGTGGGTCAGCTGACCTCAATCCATCTACCTTCTCCTGGCTCAAGGACTTCGGTGATTTTCAACTGCCGGAGAGATCACATGAGGCAGTTCAAGGTACACTCGGAGGCGAGTGGGGCTACGAAGGGCGCAATGTGCATTTCGGTGTTCGTGAGCACGCAATGGGAGCCATCACCACAGGTATGGCAATGCACGGAGGAATCATTCCCTATACCGCCACGTTTCTGGTATTCCCCGACTATATGCGGCCTCCTGTGCGCCTGGCGGCAATGTCCAAGGCTCGTGTTATCTATATTTTCACTCATGATAGCATTGGCCTGG
>JABXJY010000473.1 GCA_013375385.1 Desulfobacterales bacterium | reverse complement strand
TTGTCTCGGCTACTCTCCCTGACGAACTATCAACCATACCATTACCTTTCTAATTTTTCCTCTATTTAAACTGAACCCTGGGGTCCAGATAGCCGTAGGTTAGGTCAACCATTAGATTGATTAGCACCAAGCCGACCGCAAAAATGATCATGACTCCGCAAATTAACGGCATGTCTCTGAGAAAGACAGCACCGATCGATAGGCGGCCCATCCCGGGCAGCATAAATATCTGCTCTATAATAACCGTGCCCCCAATCAGGACAGGCACCTGAATTCCTATTATGGTGATTACCGGGATTAGCGCATTCTTCAAGGCATGTCTTATGATGACTGCCCTCTCCCTGAGGCCCTTTGCCCACGCCGTCCTGATATAATCCTGCCTCAACACCTCCAGCATCATGGTGCGGGTCATCCTCATGGTCATCCCCCCCATAGCCATACCCATAACGATAGCCGGCACGATGAACATTTTCAGATTACCTATTGGGTTGTCAGTAAACTGGATGAGCATTATGGATGGCATGTAATCCCACCATACTGCCGGCAAGACTATTACCATCGTCCCCACCCAAAAGCCAGGGACGGAGATTAACAATATAGCAAAGCTGCGGGCGATATAGTCACCCCACTTATCCTGCCGCAACGCTGAATATATACCTATCGGTAAGGCTATTAGCTGGGCTATTATTAAACCCATGAGGCCAAGCTCAAGGGTTACTGGCAATGCTTTGGCCACGAGGTCAATCACGGGCGTGTTGTACCACCAGGAGTCCGCCAAGTCGCCTTGAAAAATACCACTGAAACTGCCATCAGCTTGCGGAACAAATCCCATCCAGCGTCCATACCGGACAAAGAATGGCTCATCCAGCCCCAGGGCTTTCTCAAGGGCAGGTCTATCAAGTTCCTCGGCTCCAGGTTGGGCCAACATCGCGTCTATTACATTGCCTGGAGCGAGGTGAACCAGCCCGAAAACTATAAGAGTCACCAGGAGCAAGGTGGGTATGAACATCAATAATCTTCTGATTATATAATTACGCATACTAATCCGCTACTTGGTAGCTACCAAGTATTGCT
>JABXJY010000207.1 GCA_013375385.1 Desulfobacterales bacterium | reverse complement strand
ACATATGATAGTAGATAACATGATTTAAATCAACGGACTAGAAACGATTATCAACGGAGCCTACCGAGAAAAAAGAGGTAGTCAGTTATGCAAGCTAACGCACCTTTAACCATGCAAGGCCAGAAGATTCCTTCTATCGTCCTTGATATCCTACGGAGGCTTATAAGAAATGGCTGCCAGGCCTTTATCGTGGGAGGGGCGCTCAGGGACTCTCTGCTTGGCTGTCAGGCCAAGGACTGGGACGTAGCCACCGATGCAACGCCGGAGATGGTTGATGATCTCTTTCGTGACATAACACGCTTTGATCTAAAGCACGGAACCGTCACTCTGGTTACAAGGGGGAGACATTTCGAGGTGACCACCTTTCGGGGTACCAGGGGATATGGGGCGAGCATCGAGGAGGATCTTGCCCACAGGGATTTTACCCTTAATGCCATAGCATATGACGTTACCCATAAAAGGATCATGGACCCCTTTGGCGGGAAACAAGATATGAAAAAGAGGGTCATCAGGGCGGTCCTCAACCCATTAGATAGGTTTAACGAGGACCCTTTGAGGATGATGAGGGCTATCAGGTTCTCTTTAGAGCTTGGATACTCCATTGATCCTGAAACACTCGCTGCCATAAACTCCATGGCCCAAGTTATTGATAGAGTAGCCACAGAGCGGATACGCGATGAGCTCTTGAGAATATTATTGGTTAGCAAACCTTCAGCCGGCTTTAACCTGATGAGGAAGACAGGTCTTCTCAAGATGATTCTGCCGGAGCTTCTCGAAGGATACAGAAAAAGACAAAATTATTATCACAAATATACTATCTACCGACACACCATGGAGACGGTTGACTCCATTGAGAGGGACCCCATTCTGCGGCTTTCTGCCCTGTTTCACGATGTAGCAAAGCCACGGGTAAGGAGAAAGGTCAAGGGGAGATGGAGGTTTCTTGGCCATGCAGACGCCAGTGCAGAGCTTGCCAGGGAGATTATGATACGACTGCGGTTTAGCAATGAGGAAATTACTCGAATAACAAGACAGGTCTCCAATCACATGTTTGGCTATAGAAAAGAGTTGAGCGACAGGGCGGTGAGGCGTTTTATCAGGCGGGTGGGGGTAGATAATATTGACGGCCTTATGAGGCTCAGAAGGGCCGATGATCTGGCACATGGATGGGGAAGGGGTTTTGAAAAAGATATTGAGGATTTTAGAAATAGAATTAATGCCCAAATCAAGAAATCATACCCTTTCACCCTCTCTCATTTAGCGGTCAATGGCCATGATGTGATGAATACCTTGGGCTTACAGCCCGGTCCCAAGGTCGGCAAAACCCTCAATCAGCTCCTTGAACTCGTCATCGAAAAGCCAGCATATAATCAAAAGGATAAGCTTATAGAAATTTTGAAAGAGCTGGAGGGGTAATACTGATGGAATCCTATCAGTTTGATAATCTTACCATAACCCTCAACAAAGAGGGATCCCGGGAATTCTCCAAGGTCAGTTACCCGATCCGGTATGGCCGGTATGCAGAGATAAAGACCCCGGAATATATTTTTCAATATAACCTGAAAGGAGAGATAAAATACATTCAGGGACGAGGTCAAGGTTGGCCGCATCCGGCAGAATGGCTGAAGCGTACCGTAGCCAATGATTGGATATACTATTGGGCTGGTGGTTATAGTAGTGTTTACGACTTCTTTGGTGAGCATTATATTCCCTGTCTCTCGTATCCGAGCAACCCCATTAGTGGCTTCAACCCTTTTGAGGATAGTGCGGTAAGCTCGGCAATTGAGGCCTGCCAGGAACTCTTGGCACAACTTGCTTCACTGACCTCAGGCTCTCTTTCTCAAGGCCTTAGAGATTTTCTCGTGCTTGTCACCGAAAGCGACGCAGATACCTTGAGGCTGAGATCCCACAGACTACATAAACTGATTGGAGGACGGGTAACCGTTCTTCCTCCTGACACCAGACATGTGGACTATGAAGTCATTCCCATCATTGTGGCTGATGGATGTTTATACAACTGCGGATTTTGTCGGGTCAAGACAGGACAAGATTTTTCGCCTCGTGCCAAAAGGGATATCCTAAGGCAGATAAGAGAATTGGAAGATTTTTATGCCCAAGATCTGAGAAACTATAATGCAATCTTCTTAGGACATCATGATGCCCTATGCGCCGGCAAAGAACTCCTTGAGTTTGCGGCAGAACGGGCCTATGAAGTATTTGGATTTGAACGATCAAATCTAAGAGGTACTTATCTGTTTCTTTTTGGCAGCGTGGACTCTTTGATAAATTCGGAAGATGCCCTCTTTGACTTGTTAGAGGGTCTTCCTTTCTCTACATACATAAACATAGGGCTCGAGTCTGCTGATACGGCAACCTTGGCTGCACTGAGAAAACCTCTTAGCGTTGAAACTGTTGGGGAGGCGTTCGCCAGGATGTTGGACATAAATAGAAGGCATGAAAAGATCGAAGTAACCGCAAACTTCGTCTTTGGTGGTGATCTTCCTCGAAGTCACATGTCTTCTTTTCTTGATTTGGCCCGAAACAGATTAGACCGCTTTTACAGCAAGGGCGCTATCTATCTTTCACCACTGATTGATGGAAGAACCAGAGACAAGGAGGCGAAGAGGGGGATGTTGAGAAGATTTTATGAAATAAAGACCCTGAGCCCTCTTCCGACCTTTCTGTACCTTATTCAAAGGTTGTAATCTAATGAATGATAGGGTTGTTTGCCCATTTCGCGAAATGTTACCTGGGATTGTGGAGTTGCATCTTTTGGTGTCCAATGACGTGAGCTATAGAATGCGGAAAGCATGGATTAAGGGGTCGAACACAAGAGCTGAGTGAGAGAGGTTCCGCTATTGATTGGGAGATAAATGATTGGGTTGTTTGTTGTGAGAGGGGAAGCGCTCCAGCCGCCCCTTCCTTGACCCTGCGAGGTTGGAGGAGGTTTTTCTCCATACAGATTCAGGTTCAGAACGAGTAAAAGAGTCTCAACTACATGACAAACAGGGTGCCTAAAGAAGGTCGGCGGCTGCAAGCGCTCGGGGGGTAGCTATGAAGCGAGCTACCACAAAGTGTTTTTCTTAATCCCAATATAAATTTCTAAAAGATCCCCGTATGGTTTATTTATAATTATCGAATTCAAGAGGCGGGTTCAATCAGGTGTTTCACTCAAATGCAAAAAAATCATACTCATTTGCGAATAGGGGTGGTTGTGTTCTGGGCTCATTCCCCTATCTCTATAGGTAGAAGTAACCATTTAATGAAGGAGGGGTCGCGGGTCGGAATCGGGGTCCGGCTTTGACATTGGACGAAATTGGAGATCCAATTTGAAAAGATGTTGAATCAACGTGTCTACAGGGCCGATTCACTCTTGATGTTTGCAGCCGTTATTTGGGGCAGCGCCTTTGTGGCGCAGCGAGTGGGGATGAGTTATGTAGGGCCACTCACCTTTAATGGCGTGCGTTTCTTCTTGGGTGCCTTGGTTCTGCTTCCCTTGACCAGGCGGCGAGATCCAAAACCGAAGGTGGAAGGTGGTCTTCTGCGGTCTATGATTGCCTGCCCGGTGATTCGTGGAGGAGGTCTTGCCGGCCTGGTGCTGTTTTCAGGAGCAACCCTTCAGCAGGTCGGTCTGGTTTACACAACGGCAGGGAAGGCCGGCTTTATCACGGGGCTCTATGTGATCATCGTTCCGCTTATGGGATTGTTCTGGGGCCACCGGCCGGGTTGGGGAGGATGGTTAGGGGCTTGTCTGGCGACTGTTGGCCTCTATCTTCTGAGCGTGACGGAGGCCTTGACTTTTGCTCCGGGAGACCTGTGGGAGCTGTCCGGGGCCTTCTTTTGGGCCGCACACGTTTTGATACTGAGTAGGCTTTCCCCGAGGATGGACAGGATTAAGCTGGCCTGTGCCCAGTACACGGTGTGCGCCTTGCTGAGCCTTATGGTGGCTGGTTTCACCGAAGCCATCACCCTCGATGGCTTGCGGGGTGCGGCCATCCCCATCCTCTACGGAGGAATCCTATCCGTCGGCGTGGCCTACACCTTACAGGTTGTTGCCCAAAGAGACGCTCCCCCAAGCCATGCCGCCATCATTCTCAGCCTGGAAGCCGTGTTTGCCGCCCTAGCAGGCTGGCTTTTGCTGGGTGAGGTACTGTCCTTTCGCGGCTTGATGGGGTGCATGCTCATGTTTGCAGGCATGCTGACCGCCCTGTTGCGGTCCTGATCCCATCTTTTCAGGTGCAACCGTGTAAGGTTTTCATGGTTATCCCTCGTTCCAAAGGCCTCCTTGCCCCTTTCACCCTTCCACTTTCACAACTTCAGTGGATACTCCCCCTATTCCCTGATTGCCTTTATCATAGCAGCATAGTTCTCTGGCCTCACGCCAGAATGAATTGAATTACTTGACGCACAAATATACCCACCTCCATGGCCCGCTTTCCTTATGCAATCTCTTACCTCTTGACGCACTTCTTCTCCAATGGTACCCCAGCTCAGGGTCGAGCCACAATTCACATTTCCCATCAAGCGGATTCTGATCCCGTATTTTGCCTTTGCTTCGCCAAGGTCCATGCCCGCCATAGGATCAATGGGATGGATTCCATCTATTCCGGTCTCGATAATTAGATCGAAGATTTTCCAAATGTTTCCATCAGTATGCTTTAATTAGTTCCTGTAGCGAAAGGTAAAAAAACTATTAAAATCAACATATTATAAGCATTTTGGCCTCGACA
>JABXJY010000206.1 GCA_013375385.1 Desulfobacterales bacterium | reverse complement strand
AGTTAACCGAGAAAAAATAGCATCAAGCACTGTTTCATCATTTTGCTTTTTGACCCTCCAGGGCTGTATCATTTCCCGTTGACTATAGAGAAATAAAAATATATAAGATAGTTAGCAAAATTCATCATTTTTCTTTAACCCTATAACTATTGGAAACCATAGAGGGGGGAGTATATGTCCAATAATAAACTTGTCCTTGTTGTTGATGATGATCCAGATCTGGTGGAAGCAATCTCAATGAAGTTAGAGAGCAAAAACTATAGGGTGACAAAGGCGTATGACGGTATAGAGGCGTGGGATAAGATACAGGAGGAACGGCCAGATTTAATTATCCTGGACGTCATGATGCCTCGTAAAAATGGCTATGAGCTCTGTGATGAGCTTAAAAATAACCCAGAATATCAAGATATTACCATTGTTCTCTTAACTGCAGTCGGCTCGGCAGTCACTAGTACCAGATATACTCACCAGGAGGGAATGAGCACCTTGGCCGACGATTACATACCGAAGCCAATCGATCTGGATAAACTGATGTCCATGATCGATGACTTTACCGGTCAATCCTGAGGTAGGTTTTCCGTTCTTTCGGCTTATCTGGGTGGAGACTTGCAGGCTCGTAAGTCTCTTTTTTCTATGGCGACCATACAATGGAGAAATTGAAGATAGAGGGGCTCAAACTGAGCCTTGAGCTCTGTCAGTTTGACCTGAGAGGACCAGATTCGTCAGAGAAAATAGTCATGGGGATAAGCAAAGTGCTGGCCTCTCAAGAGATTAATATAGAGTTTCTCACCTACTACCCAAACAGAAGTAATAACCATCAACTCACCTTCTGCATCAACCAGGATAGATTCTCTGATACCTCGAGAATCCTTAAGAAAGAAGGCTCCTTACCCATGGGTTGGGAGATGAGTTGTCGGGGACACGTGGGTATAATCTCTATCTTTCCTCACCATTCGGCTCTAAAGATGTTGGCTCTTATCATGGTTTCATGGGGAAAGCAATCTATACCTATCCACGGGATAGCTACATCACTGTCTGCGATCTCCCTTACAACCGATTACCACGTAGTAGACAAAGCAGTGGAGGTTATTCAGGGTTTGTTCCAGCTGCCAGACAATCATGCACCGCTAAAGCCTGAGCTCCTTTACTACCAGAGTGCTATGGTCAAAGAGGACTAAATCTTATGGAGACAATTGCTGTTTATTGGGAATCGCGGATCAAAACGTACGGATTTCAAAGAATAACTGATTTGGCCCTTATTGAGTTTTCTTACCCCCTCTCTGAAATCAAAGCCTTAGGGGAAATCCTTTCCCAAGATGACCTTCAGATGTTGAGGCCAAAATTCATGATAGCGCAGGAATCGGATCAGAGAATCTCATTTATTCTTTGCCTCTCTGTTAAGGAAGGCAGGGATTTCCATGCATCTCTGGAAAAACCCCCCGGGCCGACTCCTCGCCGGTATATCTATCCTGTCGGTATTATCTTCTTTCATGGCCCGCACTTTGGTGACAGATATGGTATAGCCGATGCAACCTTCTCTACCCTTTCAAAGGCTGAGATACAGGTTATAGCATCTGGCTGCTCCTCATCCTCTATCTTTTTGGTTTTAGTCCAGGATGACATGGACAAGGCTGAAAAGGCATTAGGTGAGACATTTGAAGTACCAAAATAATCTCTTAAAGGAAAGGGTGATATGGAAAACTTTGACTGGCGTGAAAGGCTCTTTGAATCACTGTCATTTCCAACCTTGATCCTTGCTCCTGATATGACCATTGCTGGAGCCAGCAAGAGGTTCCTCGAGAAATATGGCTACAGTGAGAAAGAACTGATAGGCAGAAAGTGCTACCAGATTCTCTATCAATCTGGCCAATCGTGCCCGGAGTCATTCTGCCCGCTCCCAAATGTCCTGGCTACCAAGAAGGGAACTTCTATGATCAGAAAAACCACGGGACCTGATGGAGCGGAGCTATATGAAGACAGGGTGTGTTCACCTATTTTAGATGATAGGGGAGCTGTGGGCTATATAATGGTAAGCCTAAGGGATGTTACCAGGACCAAGCTCCTGGAGGTGGAATTACAGAAAACCAATGATTTTTTGGAAAACATCATCGCCAGTTCTGTAGCTGCTATTATAGTTGCTGATATGAAAGGTGTAATCCTGCTCATGAATGAGAGCGCCCGAAAGTTATTTGGCTATACGGACAAGATGGCTGTTGGTAAGAGCATCGCTGAATATCTGTATACGCCAGGTGGGGCTCGGAGCGTCATGAAGAAACTCAGGAGACCTGGTTACGGTGGGGTGGGCAAACTCCATACGACAGAGATGAGAATAATTAATTCCTTAGGAGAAGAAATACCCGTTGAGATGAACGCCTCCATCATCTACCAGGATGGCAAGGAGGTCGCCACCATGGGTATCTATAATGACCTGAGACCGAAGATAGAGATTGAAAAGAAATTGAAGGAAGCCGAGAGGATCAAATTGATGCAATCGAACAAAATGGCCTCCTTAGGTCATCTGGCTGCAGGTGTAGCCCATGAAATAAATAACCCCCTCAGTGGGATACTGATAGACGCCAGCTTGATGCTCGAGGAGTTGGATAAAGATAGTCCTATGAGAAGACAAATAGAGGATATTGTAGCTGATACTAACAGGTGCAAGGATATTGTTAAGAATCTTCTTGCCTACTCCAGGCAGACAGAGTTCAAAAAGGAGATCTTCAACATAAATGGTGTGATAGAGCAGGCTTTTTCCTTCCTTAGAGAGCATGCCCTTCTTCAAAATATTACTATAAATAAAGAGTTTTCCTCCTCCATGTTAATGTGTGAGGGTGACAATAACCAACTTATTCAGGTTTTTACCAATCTGATCATAAACGCCACCCAGGCTATGAATGGCAAGGGGAATATTACCGTACGGGCAACCAAGGATAAGCCAAAGGGGAGGATCTATATTGAAATCAGTGATACCGGATGTGGCATCCCTGAGGAGGACATCCCAAAGATATTTGACCCCTTTTTTACCACCAAGGAAGAAGGCAAGGGGACCGGATTGGGTTTGAGTACTGTGCATGGTATCATTGAAAAACATGGAGGAACCATTAAGGTCAAGGAAACAAGTCCCGAAGGAACAACCTTTCTCATAGAACTACCCCTGGTTAAGGTGACCGAAGATAGGCTTATTTAGGAGGAGAATCTATTCATGGCCCTCATAGAGGATCAGACATATCAGCCAAAAATACTGGTGATAGACGATGAAAAGCGGATCAGGCAGGGATGCTCTAAGATACTCACCAAAGAGAACTGTCTGGTTGATACGGCTGAAAATGGAGAGACAGGGCTCAAGATGATAGCGGAGAAGTATTACGATATCATCCTTACTGATTTGATGATGCCGGGTATAGGTGGAATGGAGGTTATAGCCAAGGTTCGGGAACAACATCTTGATACGGTTGTCATCGTTATTACTGGCTTTGCAACCCTGGAACACTCTATCGAGGCAATGAAGAAGGGTGCCTTTGATTTCATACCCAAACCTTTTACACCGGATCAATTGAGAGTTGTGGTCAGTAAGGCTGTTAAGATGACAAGAACCCTGCAGGATATTGCCACAGAAAAAACCCGCCTCAAAACACTCGTAAACTATTTAACTGGCGGCGTACTGGTAACCGATAAGAGCAAGAACATTATACTCTATAACCCTGCCCTGCTACGAATGTTAGGATATGAAGGAGAGACCCTCGATGATCAACCACTCAGTGCCTTGACTACAGATGAGACATTGACCGGGATCATAGATGGTATCCTCGGATTGAATCCGGGTGAATTCAAGGTTCTGAGCGCTGAGATAGAGCCACATGAAAAAGGGGAAAGGCAATCTGATCAACTATATCTGAGGGCTCAGGCTGTTCCCTTCCAGAACAGGTCGGGAGAGATACTTGGATCAGTAACTATTATTGATGATATAACCCATCTAAAGAAATTGGATGAGATGAAGTCTGCCTTTGTGAGCATGGTCTCCCACGAGATCCGTAGCCCCCTTTCCACTATCTTGAGTCAGATAAAGATCCTTATGGACGGGCTGGCAGGCGAGTTAGGTGCTAAGCAAGCTGATATACTCGGTAAGATATCCCTGAAAGTCGCGGGCCTTGTTGCGTTATCCAACGAACTCCTTGATCTTTCCCGGATAGAGGCAGGTCTGATAGTCCAGGATAAGCAACAGGTGCAATTGATGGATATCCTTGAGAGCTTGGTGGGTTTCATGCAAACAAGGGCAAAGGAGAAGAATATCTCTCTCAGCCTTAAAAGGGCCAATCTGCCTCTCATTAAAGCAGACGGGAAAAGCTTGGAGGAGGTTTTTAGCAATCTCATCACAAATGCTATCATCTACACCCCGGAAGGAGGCAAGGTAAGTGTAACGGGGAAGGTTAAGGGAGATTTTGTAGATATCGCGGTCAGTGATAGCGGTTATGGTATTGCATCAGATGAGATACCTCAAATCTTTGAACGGTTCTATCGGGTGAAAACCCAAAAAACCAGGTACATCATAGGAACAGGCCTCGGTCTTCCCATTGTAAGAAGCATTGTTGAGGCCCACAACGGAACCGTTAAGGTAGAAAGCAAAGAAGGAGTCGGATCCACCTTTTCTGTCCGCCTTCCCATATCATGAGCCTCACACTACCCTGAGCCTACATTTATCCTGGCACCTTTCAAGGCACCCTGGGGGTCTTCATGATCTTTTCCTTAATATCTTTATCGACAGTTATTTCCTCGTAAATGGCTTCAGCAACTTTCTTTGTG
>JABXJY010000472.1 GCA_013375385.1 Desulfobacterales bacterium | reverse complement strand
GTTCAACTGGTTACCCAGGCGCTGATGGGCGCCGGCCGCCCCCTGACCGTGGCCGAGATCAAAGCGCGAGTGGAGATAGTCCGCCCGGTGCGCACCCGAGACCCCCAGGCCACCATCCGGAGCGCCATCAACAACGTCCCCCTGGCGGTCAGCCTGGGCGGACGACCAGCCCGTTACACCTGGTGGCCCCGCCACCTGGCCGAAAACGCTTTCCGCCAGCCGCTGGCCGTTTCGGACTTGGAGGCCGGCACACTGGCGCTGAACCACGAGGTCCGCATAGCCATGCGGACCGGCTTGTTCGCTGGCCCCTTGCGCAGCCCAGGCGAGGTGACGCTGGTCCTGGCCGGTGGCCCCGTGCTCCAGGCCCGCATCCAGCATCTGGTGGCTGGTCAAGCCGTGTGGGGCCTGCCCTCCACACCGGCCTTGGCCGACTGGTATCGCCAGCAAGAGGCGACGCCCAACGATGCCCTGACGGTGCGGGTGCTGGACGTGGATGTCCGTCGCTACGGAGTGGCCCTGGCCCGTCGCGTTGAGCGGGATGAGGCCGCCATCGCCGCCCGCAATCAGGCCCTGGCCGACGCTGCTGAAAAGGTGCTGCAGGCAGCGCGGCTGAGCCTGCCGGATTTCTGGTTGATTCCTCGCCTCATCGCCCACGATGCCTATCGCCACCCCCTGCCGCCCGACCCATGGGAAGACGTCCTGCGGGCCGACCTGCGCTTTATGGTGTGGGACCGAGAGGTGAATCTGACAGAGAAGCTTGTGAACGACCTAGAGCGGGAGTGGGCTGTGCCGCCCGATCCCTGGGCCTCGCCCTGCCCCCGAGGGGACCGTCACAAGGCACGCACGGAAGAGGCGCGGCGGGCCTGGGGTGCCTATCTCTTCGACCGTGGGATGGATCACCTGTGGGACGGTTGGCCTCTGGCGGCCGAGGCTTACTACAAAGAAACGCTGCGGCTGGACCCCGGCCACCCCGATGCCTGGGTGCACCTGGGCAACCGACGCTTCGAGGAAGATCGGGTGGCCGAGGCGTTGGCCCTCTACGAGCGGGGCCAGGCGGCGGCCGAAGCGCGGATCATCGGCGATCCCGCCCGCTATCCC
>JABXJY010000471.1 GCA_013375385.1 Desulfobacterales bacterium | reverse complement strand
AATAGGCTACCAGAAGCAGATAACATGGAAAAATCATTTTTTTACATCTGATTCTGTGTGCGAAGGATCGCTTGAAATAGTGATACTAAGCGGTCGACGGTCATCCTGAGCCAAATAGGCTGTTGTGGTCGGGAAGGCAAATTGGATGCCCTCCGCTTCAAAGGCCCGCATGATCTGCAAGTTCACCCGCTCATTAAAAGCCAGAAAATCCCAGTAATTGGGAGGAAAATACCAGTAGATCATGAGTATATTCAAAGACGCGTCGTTAAACTCATTGAAGTAGACCCGAGGAGGGAAGTCCGGGTCCATGCCCTCGTGATTCTCAAGGGTTTCCCTGATAATGGTTAAAGCCCGCTCCATCTTCTCAGGTGGGGTGTCGTAGGTGATGGTAATATTTGTAAGACGGCGAATGGATGGACGCCGACCGATGTTCTCGATGTTGATTGTCGCCATCTTCTCATTGGGAATGGCCACCAGGTGACCTGTTAAGGTACGTATCCTTGTCGATCGAAACCCTATATCTTCCACAGGTCCATCGATGCCGTCAAGGACAACCCGATCGCCAACAACGAAGGGTTTGTCCAGCATGATCATTACACTGCCAAAAAAGTTCTTCAAGGTATCCTGTGCCGCCAGGGCTACAGCCAGGCCACCAATTCCGAGACCTGCCAGCAGTGCATTCAGTGGCTTACCGGTGATGGCCTGCAGAATATATATGCCACCGAATACCACAACCAGCACATTAGTGATCACTCGGATCAGTTTCACGAAGTTCAAATCGAGCTTAGTATCCTCTCTCTTTGCGAATCTTGTCAGTTCGTATTCGAGCACATCCAACAAACGATATGCGAAGAGGACGACTACCACTGCACTGAGGACATTGACTGCACCTCCGGCAATGTGCTCTGCTGTTGGTGGCAGACGTAAAAGTTCCTTGACTGCATAAATGCCAATAGCAAACAGCAATATTCGGATGGGCCATAATGCTGCTTGAAGAACCAGCCGCAACCGGGCCTTTTCCTCTGTATCCCTTAGAGCAGTGGTCATGGTTGACAGGAATCTCACGAGGAGCTTTCCTCCAACAAAGAGAATGACTAATGC
>JABXJY010000001.1 GCA_013375385.1 Desulfobacterales bacterium | reverse complement strand
GACTCAGAGGAGGTTAGAAAGGCGATATCTGAACAGGTAGAAACCATTATTGAGACAGTGAGAATCGCTTTGGAGCAGACCCCACCTGAATTATCTGCTGATGTGGTAGATAAGGGGATAGTGTTGACTGGCGGAGGGGCCCTTTTAAAGAATCTTGATGTCTTACTGCGAGAGGAGACACGGCTGCCGATAACCATAACCGATGATCCACTTACCACAGTTGTTATGGGGGCAGGAAAGACCTTAGATAATCTGTCACTTTTAAGAGAGATTATGATAAAGTAATTCAAGAGTTTAGGCTTGCAATAATTGTCCATTCTTTTCGAGCATAGGCCAAAATGGGTTCCTTACATCTTTATTGTACTATCCCTGATCTTGCTGTCTCTGAGTATTGGCAAGGGACAGGAATGGAATCCGACGGAAAGGCTTGTGGCCGAGGTAGCCGCCCCTTTTCAAAAGTTATTTATGGGGACGATATCTATAACAAGGAATATCTGGAGAAATTACTTCTTCTTAGTTGAGACCCGCCAGGAGAATCTGCTTCTCAAGAAAGAGATAGACCTCCTCAAGATCGAAAACAGTAAGTATCAAGAGCTATTGTTAGCTAATCAGCGCCTCCAAAAACTCCTGAACTTTCGAGAAAACACCGATGAACCTGTTTTGCCAGCAAGGGTGATAGGGTGGGATTCGAGCGGATTGTTTAAGTCCATCATTATAGACAAGGGGGAAAAGGATGGTCTCAGGATAAACACGCCGGTAGTTAACTCAGAAGGAGCTGTTGGGAGAGTGGTATCTGTCTCCTCTAATTATGCCCAGGTATTATTGATTACAGATCAAAACAGTGCTGTTGACGGGTTAGTTCAGAGATCAAGAGGAAGGGGAATGGTAAAAGGAATGGGATCGGGTGAATGTTATTTTGATTATGTAATAAAGACATGTGACATAAAAGAAGGTGACACTATTGTAACCTCAGGATTGGGAAGGATATTCCCAAAAGGACTTTATCTGGGCAAAGTTAAAGAGATTAATGACTCCCCCAATAAACTATTCAAGGATGTTAGGGTAACCCCGGCTGTGGATTTCTCTAAGTTAGAAGAGGTTCTCATCGTTTTGAGATCGGGTTTTGTACCTTTAAGAAGACCAGAAATTCAATAGGGCGCATATGCAATTTTATCAAGGTTTTGGAGTGGGGATCAGGGCTTCTGTAAAGCGATGGAAAGAGGGCGATGTATTCGTCTATCCTTTAATCTGGTTAACGTGTGGTCTCTCTGTGATCTTAAGGAGAAGCATAAACCATCTTGTAGGCATTGAATGGCTGGATATCGATCTGATTCCTATCTTCCTCATATACCTCATCGCCAAGGATCAAAACTTTATGGCCGGTTGCCTCGCCTTTTTCATGGGGGTGTTGACAGACACATTCGCTCCATGTCAGCTTGGTCTGTTTGCCTTTCTCTATTCTGCTATTATTCTTGGAATTAATCACTGCAGACAATTCTTGGATTTCAACGACATCAAGACCTCAATTTTGTTTGTGGCTATTTTTCTTTTGGCCAAGTGGTCTTTTCTCGTGATTATCATTAGGCCCTCCCCTTTAGGGCAATTTACTCCTTTGATTTTCTTTATTCTAGTATCTATCTCTGTTCTGATAACAGGCATGATTACCCCCTTTTTATTCTATTTCCTAAATCTGGTAAGAGGAAGAGAGCACCGAGATTATGCCTAGGAAGGCACTTTGTCTCCTTATAGCTATTTTTGATGACTAATCATGGCGTGGCGTCCAGATTTTGATACCAGTGAAACTGAGATATATCAGAAACGCCTAACGAGGTTAACCTACTTTGTCCTTATTGTGTTTGGCGTCCTGTTGGTGAGGTTGTGGTTTTTACAGATCATCAATGGTGCCAAATATAGGATACAATCAGAGAATAACAGAATAGACCTGAGGGATGTGTTACCCTTTAGAGGATTAATCTTTGACAGGGATGGCCAACTATTAGTCGATAACAGGCCATCCTTTATCTTAGGGGTGGTTCCAGAGGACATCAGAGGGCTTGATTGTTTAATAGGAAATCTACGCAGATTGATCGAGATTGATGGCATATCTACCAAGAAGCGGATAGAAGAGGCTCTAAAACGTGATCCCTTTAATCCTGTTTACATAAAGAAGGGCCTAACCAGGGATGAGTTAGCCAGAATAGAAACTAATACTTTGAGCATCCCCGGTGTGATTATCAAAGCGAAGCCTAAGAGGCATTACCTGTACGGGACCCTCGCCGCCCATCTGATTGGTTACCTTGGTGAAATTGATAGAGAGCAGCTTAATAGGGAAGAATATAAGGAGAACAAGCCCGGCGATTTTGTGGGAAAATTCGGTGTAGAGAAGAAATGGCAAAGATATTTGAATGGTATGAGGGGAGGGCAACAGGTTGAGATAGATGCCTCTGGTAGGAGACTGAGAGTGCTCTACCAAAAGGCGGCAGAGCCAGGATTTAATGTCTATCTGACGATAGACAGAGATCTTCAGATGTTGGCCGAGAGATCCCTCTATGATAAGGAAGGTGCTATTGTTGTCATGAAGCCAGGTAGCGGAGAGATATTAGCTATGGCAAGCAGCCCAACGTTTGATCCTAATGGCTTTGCTAAAGGGATGGACAAGAAGGGATGGGAAAGATTGGTCTCTAATCGCTACTTTCCGCTACAGAACAGGGTAATATCAGGACAGTATCCACCAGGTTCTCTTTTCAAGTTGGTAGTAGCTCTGGCAGGACTAGAAGAAGGAGTGATTGATCCCAACGAAAAGATATTTTGTGGGGGAAGTTATAGTTTTAAGGGAAGGGTATATCGTGATTGGAAAGAGGAAGGACATGGTTATGTTGATTTGCACAGGGCGATAGTTGAGTCATGTGACGTCTACTTCTATAAAATGGGCCAAAAGATAGGCATTGATACCATTGCAAAATATGCTAAAAGACTTGGCTTTAACTGTGAGACAGGGCTTCAATTAGGAGACGAAAAACCAGGGCTTATTCCAGATAGGGCCTGGAAGCTAAGGCGATGGCATGCTCCGTGGGAAGAAGGGGAGACATTGTCTGTAGCGGTTGGACAAAGTTTTACCCTTATAACACCTGTTCAAATAGTAAGATTTATATCAGCCCTTTTTAACGGGGGCATTCTTTTTAGACCACAGGTAACGAAGTGGATAGGGAGAATGAATGAGGAAAGAATTTCTGAATTTAAACCCGATTTAACAGGATACTGGGATCTAAAAAGAGAAAATATGGAACTGGTGAAAAGAGCCCTGATTGGTGTTGTGAATGAGCCTCATGGAACGGGGAAGAGGGCAAGGCTTGATAGAACAAGGGTTGCTGGCAAGACAGGAACCGCCCAAGTGATTGCTTTACCACAGGAGGAGGAATCCGTACAAGAAAGAGATGTTCCATACAGATTTAGAGATCATGCATGGTTTGCGGCTGTTGCACCTGCTGAAAATCCGGAGATAGCAGTAGCCATTCTTATAGAGCATGGTGGTCTAGGGGGTGCTGTAGCGGCCCCAATCGCAAGAGATTTATTCGAGAGTTATTTCAATAAGGTGAAACCCCTCTAGTTGCTCGATCCCTGTTAAGAAAACGAGTAACGAGAAACGAATATGTTCGATCGCCGATTGATACATAACTTTGATTGGATACTGTTAAGCGTGTTGATAATCATAGGGTTTATGAGTGTTCTTAACCTTTACAGTGCCGCCTATTCAATTAGGTCTATGGGGGGAAGTCAGATTTATGTAAGACAAATTTGTTGGTATGCTATAGGTTTCTTGATTCTTCTTTTGATGACAACCTTTGACTATCATCTCTTGGAACGATTTGCCTATCCCTTGTTTTTTGTCTCTCTGGTTCTTCTTGTGGTTGTTCTAAAGATAGGCAAAGTCACACATGGATCTCAACGGTGGTTGAGCTTTGGTTATTTCAATGTCCAACCTTCGGAGATGGTCAAGATATCTCTTGTTGTTGTTCTTGCCAAATATTTTTCCAAAGCAGAAAAGATAGGAGATTACCGACTTAGAGAGCTATTGAGACCCTTTATGTTGATTGCCATCCCTTTCGTGCTGGTAGTCGACCAGCCTGATCTGGGAACAGCTCTGATGTTGCTCATAGTCTCCTTCTCAATCATTATCTTTGTTAAGGTAAATTGGAAATCAATACTGATATTCTTGTCCACAGCTCTGCTAGCAGCACCCTTTTTCTGGATTACCCTTCAGGAATACCAGAAGAAACGGATAATAACATTTCTAAGGCCTGACCTAGATCCCTTGGGCGCTGCCTATCATGTTACTCAGTCGAAGATTGCGATTGGTTCAGGCCTTCTTCGGGGGAAGGGTTTTCTTAAGGGGACCCAGACAAGATTACATTTTCTCCCGGAGCAACATACCGATTTTTCGTTCTCTGTTTTTGCTGAGGAGTGGGGCTTTGTAGGCTCAGCCATGCTCTTGTTTCTGTATCTATTTTTGATTTTATGGTGCCTCAACATTGCCAAAAACAGTAAGGATAAGTTTGGCACTTTTGTTGTTGTGGGTATTGTTGCGTCGATTTTCTGGCAGCTAGCCATAAATGTCAGTATGGTAACTGGTCTACTCCCCGTAGTCGGAATACCACTGCCCCTCTTTGGCTATGGAGGATCGTCTGTAATTTCCACTATGGCCGCCATGGGTTTGATAATGAATGTAAGCATGAGGAGGTTCATATTTCAGGAATGATCATGAGGTAAGGCTGAGAGTTTCGAAAATCTCCTTTTGAAATTACCTTTTAGTCCCTTATGAGTAAATTTGTGTTCAAAACGCGCAGAAAAATTTTTGCAATGCCCGGAAAGCCATGGATATAGAGGATTTCCGGAGAATAAATAGTTATTCAACTTTTTACATCCTGTTTGGTTCCGGCTTGGCCGGGTTAGGTAGTACAAATTTCTTGCAATCAACAATGAGATCATGTTATTAAGCCGCTGGTAAATATCTAGAGGGGGTCGTCAATGAAGAAGGCAAGGGACGAAATTAACGCCTTTTTGGGCAGGGATACAGAATTTGAGGGTAAATTTTCCTTCACCGGCGCTGTCAGGATAGATGGAAAATTGTCCGGTGAAATCTTCTCCAGTGGAACCTTGATCGTAGGGGAAAGTGCACTTATTAGATCACAGATAAATGTTGCTGATATGATAATAAGAGGAGAGGTTCATGGCGATATATTTGCAGAGAATAAGATCGAGATTAAAGTCCCGGGCAAACTTTTTGGCAATATTCAAACCCCAAAATTAGTCATTGAAGAAGGGGTTATCTTTGAGGGAAATTGCAAGATGAAAGACCTGAAAGGGAAAAATCTTGCCATATCTCCAGCGAGAACTGAAGGCCTTTCCGTTTTGAAGTAACCATCATATCTCTCCTATAAGCCCCTATAAAGATTCCAGTAAGCACGAGAGGCTTAGTATGATCTTAGAATCCTTACAAAAGATAAAGAAGTCAGAGACTGAGGCAAAAGAGAGGATAGAGAACGCCAGAGGAGAGGCAATCAGGGTAGTTGAGAGAGCTAAGGTAGAGGCAGAGGAATTGTTGGCTGAAAAGAAGAGAAATGCTCATGGTCAAGCGGAGAAGATGAGGGAAGATGCCAGAGGGGAGGCAAGGGAGGAGTGCCAGGATATTACCAATGAATGGGAAAAGGAAATCGAGGAACTGAGGAAAGAGGCCCAAAAAAACCTGGAAAAGGCTAAGGAATTCATTTTAGATTCAGTATTAGGTTGAGATAATGTTAAGACCAGCCCGAATGAAAAAGATACAGATACTTGGATTAGAGGGGTTTAGGTATGAGATAATTAAAAGACTGCAAGAGCTCGGCACGATCCATCTTACTGATTATTCGGAAAAACTTGCTGATCCTGATTGGAAGGATCTGCTAGAACCTCACCCTTTTTCTCCTAATATCAGAAAAATAGCTGCCCAGAATATTGCGGTAAATCGATTGTTAGATCTTTTTGAACGCCATAATCCTGAACCAAAAGAAGGTTTCATAAGGGGGGTTTTTGCCCCTCTACCGCCAAAAAGGCTTGAAACCAAAGAGATCTATGGTAAGGAGCTTATTGATACTGTTGACCGCACCATAGAGAAGATTGACAGAGAGGTAGAAGGGCCTGTTAAGGAGCTCGAAAAGATTGAAGAAGAGATTGTAGAATCAGAGAGGATAAAAGGGTTATTGGACCTGATTTTACCATTGGACATAGATCTATCAGATATAGGGGAGTCAGAGTTTCTGTCTATCTTTTTGGGTGCTGTGCCAAGGGAGGGCATAGACGATATAAGGGATAGATTACAGGAATTGACTAGCGGTAACGTTTTCCTTGGGGTCGGGGAGACATCTGAGAACAAGCTGGTAACAGTATTAATCTGCCTCAAGGAACAAGCATCACTGGTGTTAGCTAATCTTCGCCGGCTGAACTGGGAAAGGATTGAAATAGAGGATCAGCAAGGAACACCAAAAGAGGCAATAGATTCCATTAATAAGAGACTCATGGCGTTGAATGAGGAGAAGATAAGAAGAGAGGCAATCATTATCGATATAGCTAAAAGATGGCGAGATGAGCTTGAGAAGTACCAGGAACTGTTGCTGATTGAGAGACAAAGGGAAGAAAGCCAGAATAAGTTTGCCAGGATGGAGCATGTTGTGGCTATTGAGGGTTGGGTTCCCGAGCACTCGTCCGCCCAAGCCGCTCAGGAGATAAGAGAGATCAGCCATGGGGCGTGTGTTATAGGGGTATCGGATCCTGATGAGAACGATGATGTTCCAGTACAGTTGGAAAATCCTAAATTCATTAGGAGTTTTGAGCTGTTAACGCGGCTTTACGGATTGCCAGCCTATAACGGCGTTGATCCTACCCTATTTTTGGTTCCGGGCTTTCTCCTGTTCTTTTCAATCATGTTGACGGATGCAATGTATGGGATAATCGCTCTTGTGTTGGGTCTCTCATTAATAAGGGGGGGAGGAAGGTATAATCAAGCAATACGGGATGGGGGAATCATCCTTTCATCAGCAGGGGCAGCGACCATTATTATAGGAGCCCTTTCTGGGGGATGGTTCGGTGGGTTTGGGCTTAAGTTGTCTATACTGGGTGCTCTGCAGATATTTGATCCCATGGTTCAAGTCACTGCCTTTTTGCTGATTGCCTTGATCATAGGCCTGGCCCATGTGAACACTGGTGTAGTGATAAACGTGTTGCATAACCTCAAAAGAGGACAGATATGGAGGGCACTGAGTGGGAACCTCTGGTTTTTATTTGCCCAGCCAGGCATTGTTTTCTTTCTGCTGGGCTATAAGTCGGCCAGCCTGATCTTTATAGGAATCTCACTCATAGTGCTGTTGATGGGGCACAAGGCCATGGCCATGTTTCAAGTAACAGGATTCATGGGGGATATTCTTTCTTATGCCAGACTTATGGCCTTAGGGTTGTGCACAACAGGAATAGCCATGACCGTTAATGTGCTCTCTGGCATGCTCTCCATGGTAGGTTCCATAGGGATAATCGTCGCTATTATTGTCTTTGTTGTTGGCCACTTATTCAATTTTATCATTAACGCCATGGGGAGCTTTGTTCATGGGCTCAGATTACATTATGTAGAGTTCTTTACAAAGTTTTATCAAAGTGGAGGAACAGAGTACACACCTCTTGAGAGGAGGTTAAGAACAGTAGAGATTAAATAAAAGGGAGGTATTGTTTATGGAATTATCAATGGGAACAGTTTTAGCAATTATAGGGGCAGCAATTTCTATGGGTGTGGCTGCTATTAGCGCTGGGGTTGGAGTTGGTTTGGCCGGCGTTGCCGGGGCCGGTGTGATATCAGAGGACCCCAAGAAGTTTGGGCCTGTTTTGGTTCTCCAGGCGCTGCCACAAACCCAAGGAATTTATGGTTTTCTGGGGGCTGTTTTGATTCTTATAGGGGTTGGCGTACTCGGGGGAACGGTCAAGGAAATTCCTATAGGCATGGGCTATGCCGCCCTTGGGGGAGGCATCGTGATTGCTTTAAGCAGTATTACAGCCGTTGCGCAGGGCGCTATATCTGCCAGTGGCATGGGTGCCGTAGCCAAAAGGCCAGAAACTTTCGGCCAGGCAGTTGTCCTCGCTGTCATGGCAGAGACCTTTGCTATTTTCGGTCTCCTTATAGCAATACTGATCTTTGTGGGAACCAAGATCATGGGTGGTTAAATCAATAACTTAGGGGCTTCGCCCCAATTGGAATATTGGAGTGATGGGTTTAATGGAAAAAGAAAAAAAGATTGGATACTGTTTCTACTGATTTTGCTACCCAATATTCCATACTTCCACCATTCCATGTGAATTTAATTGAGGGGAATTATGTCAGATGAAGGGGTTGACAAAATAATATCCCACATAGAGGCAAAGGCAGAAAAGGAGGTATCTGAGATACTTCTTAGGGCTCAAGCAGAGGCGGATAAGATCAAGAAGGCTGCCCAGGAGAAAGCAGAGAGAGAGGCAGAGAGAATCCTTTCAAACGGCGAAAGGCTCGCCTCCCTGGAAGAACAAAGGATAATCGCCGAGACTAAAATTGACGTTAGACGAAAGAGGATGGACGCCCAAGAGGAAGCAATTGTTGCTTCATTTGAAGGGGCTAGAAAGGTTCTGCAAGAGTTGGCCGAAAAGGGGAAGCGGGACAATCTTGTATACAAGGATATAATGTTTAACCTGATTGCTTCTGCCTCTGAGGTTGTTGACGGAGATAAACTTGAGCTGGCCTTTAACCAAAGGGACAGCAAAACCTTCAAGGGTAAGATGATGGGGAAATTAGGTGCATTTGTCAAGAAGATGACAGGAAGAGATATCTCTTTGGCCTTAACAGATGAGACCATACAGTGCCTTGGAGGTGTAGTTGTCAGGGATACGGAAAAGCAGGTGGAGGTTGACAACACCCTTGAGGCCAAATTGAATCGGCTTAGAGAGAGCATAAGGGTGGATGTGGCCAAGATCCTCTTTGGGGATAGGATATGATTGGAGAAGTCCTTTCATACCTGTATGTCAATGCAAAAATAATGGCAAAAGAGGGGAAGTTTATCTCTTCGGCAAGATGGGAGGATCTATGGGGATGCGCATCGCCCGGAGAGGTAGCCTCTCTTCTCGAGGGAACAGATTATTTTCCTTACCTCTCAGAAAAGGCAATTAGTGACTCAAGAGAATTGGAGAAGGCTGTCTTAGAGGAGTTTTCCGAGTTAGGGAGGGAGATCTCCACGATCATTCCTAAAAGGTCATGGCCAATAAGAGACTACCTCCTCAGAAGATGGGATGTTATCAATTTAAGAACAGTCATGAGGGGAATACATGGAGGCTTAAAGAAAGAGGAAATAGCAGATTCCTTTATTGAGGGAGGCGAGCTGGGCTTTGCCTTTCTTAAGACCCTTATCGATGCAGAAGGCATGGACGATTTTGTTGCCCTCTTGGCAAGGACCCCTTATCAATCGTTAAGTGGGGGGCTGGCCAAATACAACGAAACTAAAAACCTATTTTTTTTAGAGGCCTCATTGGATAAAATTTTTTGGGAAGATTTATGGGAAGGGGCCTTGAAGCTAAGAGGCACTAAGGAATTCAGAGATTTTATAGAAATATGTGTCGAAACCCACAATCTTAAAATGCTTTTGAGGGCAAAGAATGACGGGCTCCGCCTAGAAGATATTGATCCCTTTTTGATCCGCGATTGCGCGCTGTTGAATGAATTGCTCCCTACTCTTGATGAAGAGGATCTATCTGGTCTTATATCCCTTCTGGAAGGTACAGTATATTTTGAGCCTCTCCTAAGCGCTCAGGCTGAGCATGAAAGAACCGGTTCTATTCTATCATTTGAAGAGGTGCTCGATGATCTGGTGGTTAAAAAGGCAGGAGATATTAGGAAGAAAAAGCCATTTGGCCCGGGACCTCTCATCGGTTTCCTGGTATCAAAAGAGACAGAGGTAAAAAACCTTTTGGCTATCGTCAGGAGTACAGAAGTTGATCTGAATAGGGATGAGATCAGAGATGTAGTAGTGAGGAAATAATGGAGATTGCCCTCATCGGAGATAGACACACAGTTTATGGCTTCAGGCTGGCAGGCATAAAAAAGACGTTCCTGATGGAGGAGATCAGGCAAGAAGATATTCGAGGGATACTGAAGGGCCTGTTTAGCGATAACGTCGCCTTGATATTGGTTACCGAGAAGGTAGCAGAGGAAATAAAGAATGTATTGGAAGAGGCGAACAGATATAGGAAAGGGATAATGCCTATAATTGTGGAGATCCCGGATAGCAGTGGCCCCCTGCCTGAAAAGATTGACTCTATGCGGGAGCTTATTAGAAGGACTGTTGGATTCGAGATAGCATAGCAAGGAGATCATGACAGATCAAAAGACAGGAAAGATCCAGAGCATTGCTGGTCCACTTGTAATCGCCAAAGATATGAGAGGTTGCGAGATGTATGAGGTTGTCAGGGTGGGCCAGGAAGGTTTGATGGGAGAGACGATAAAGTTGATAGGAGATTTGGCCTATATACAGATTTATGAAGATACTACCGGGCTCAAGCCAGGGGAAGAGGTCGTAAGAACAGGTGCCCCCCTATCAGTGGAGCTTGGTCCAGGAATTATTGCCAATTTCTATGATGGAATACAGCGGCCTTTAGTTGGAATCAAGAACCTGGCAGGGGATTACATAACCAGAGGGATCAGTGTTCCCAGCTTGGATCCCGAAAAAAAGTGGGACTTTATGCCCACGGTCAAAAAGGGTGATGAGCTCGTTGAAGGGGACTATATAGGGGAGGTTCAGGAATCAAAGGTTATCCTGCATAAAGTAATGGTCCCGCCAGGGATACACGGTAGGGTGTTAGAGATTAAAAGCGGGAGGTTTACCGTTGATGAGGTTATAGCTGTTCTTGATGATGGAGGAGGAAGAAAAGAATTAACAATGAAACAAAAGTGGCCCGTAAGGATAGGAAGGCCCTTAAAAGAAAAACTCGACCCAGAGGTACCACTGCTCACAGGCCAGAGGATTTATGATACCTTTTTCCCCATAGCCAAAGGAGGGACCGCTGCCATTCCTGGGGGTTTTGGAACGGGCAAAACGGTTAGCCAACATCAGTTGGCAAAGTGGGCTGATTCCCAGGTTGTCGTCTATGTCGGCTGTGGAGAAAGAGGAAATGAAATGACAGAGGTCTTGCTGACCTTTCCCGAATTGGACGATCCAAACACCGGGGAAAAATTAATGGAGAGATCTGCCTTGATCGCCAATACCTCAAATATGCCAGTGGCAGCCAGAGAGGCCTCTATCTATACAGGGGTTACCATTGCCGAGTATTATAGGGATATGGGATATGATGTAGCCTTGATGGCTGACTCATCGTCACGGTGGGCTGAGGCATTGAGAGAGATTTCAGGAAGACTCGAGGAGATGCCAGGCGAAGAAGGGTTTCCAGCCTATTTGGGTACCAGGCTTGCTGACTTCTATGAAAGGGCTGGCAGGGTAGTGACCTTGGGGAAGGAAAAGAGATTTGGATCAGTTTCTATCATTGGGGCGGTCTCCCCGCCAGGGGGTGATTTCTCTGAACCCGTTGCCCAAAATACCTTGAGGGTAGTAAGCACCTTCTGGGCATTAGACACAAACCTGGCAGACCGAAGACATTTTCCTGCTATCAACTGGTTGACGAGCTACTCGCTCTATCTGGACTTTGTAAGACCGTGGTATGACAAAAACGTAGACACGGAATTTCAAACCCTCAGACGAGAGACGATGGCTCTCCTGGAGAAAGAGGCTGAGTTGCAGGAGATTGTTCAGTTGGTCGGCCAGGATGCATTACCGGAATCAGACAGGGCCTTTTTAGAGGTGGCAAGGATGATCAGAGAAGACTATCTTCAACAACATGCCTACCATGAAATAGATTCCTACTGCTCCAAAGAGAAGCAATATCTCATGCTTAAGATCATTATGAAGTTCCATCAAGAGGTCAACAAGGCAATTGAGTCAGGTATCATGGCGAGCAGAATAGCAGTGCTGAAGGTCAAGGATGAGATAGCCCGAATGAAGTATACGCCAAACCAGGATTTTCCACAGAGGTATGAGGAGTTGCTAAAATCCATTGAAAGTGAATTCGAATCTTTGAGGAATCAAACATGAAAGAGAGACCTAGGGATATAAAATCAAGGGAGTACAGGTCTGTTGTCCAGGTTGCAGGGCCTCTTCTGATTGTTGAAGGTGTGGAAGGGGTGGCCTATGGAGAGGTTGTTCATATCAGGACACCTGGAGGTGACAACAGAATGGGTCAGGTCCTGGAGTCACAGGAGAATTTGGCCATTGTCCAGGTATTTGAAGGCACGAGGGGGCTTGATACGGATCAGACGAGAGTCAGATTTTCTGGGGACATTATGAAAATCTCTATTTCCAAGGAGATGCTAGGAAGGTCCTACGATGGCTTGGGTCGGCCGATTGATGGTGGCCCCGATATCATTCCGGAGGTCCGGTTGCCAATTACAGGTGCGGCTATAAACCCAACAGCAAGGGCCTATCCGGATGAATTTATTCAGACTGGTATCTCCACCATTGACGGAATGAATACCCTGGTGAGAGGACAAAAGCTTCCCATCTTTTCAGGCGCTGGATTACCCCATAATGATCTTGCTGCACAGATTGCAAGGCAGGCTACCGTTTTGGGTTCAGAGGAACCTTTCTCGGTGATTTTTGCAGCTATGGGGATAACCCATGAGGAGGCAAATTTTTTCATGAATAGCTTCGAATCAACCGGGGCATTGGAGAGGATAGTGTCCTTTATCAATTTGGCAGATGATCCTGCCATTGAGAGGATTATTACCCCAAGAATGGCGCTTACAACCGCGGAGTTTCTTGCCTTTAATTACGACACTCATGTGTTGGTCATACTTACAAACATGACCAATTACGGTGAGGCACTGAGGGAAATTTCAGCGGCACGGGAAGAGGTTCCTGGGAGAAGAGGGTATCCGGGTTACATGTATACCGATTTGGCAACCAATTACGAGAGGGCAGGGAGGATCAGAGGCAAGAAAGGCTCTATCACTCAGATGCCAATCCTCTCTATGCCAGATGATGACATAACACATCCCATACCGGACCTTACAGGATATATAACTGAGGGGCAGTTTGTTCTCTCTCGGGAGTTGCACAGAAAGGGAATTTATCCGCCCGTTGATGTTTTGCCCAGCCTGTCGAGGCTCATGAACGAAGGCATAGGCGAAGGCAGAACAAGGGCAGATCATTTAGGGGTGTCTGACCAATGTTATTCTGCTTATGCTGAAGGGAGGGATGTGCGGAGCCTCGTTGCAGTTGTCGGAGAGGAGGCATTGAGCGAAAGGGATCGCCTCAATTTGAAGTTTGCAGACGTTTTTGAAGAGAGGTTTGTTAATCAGGGAGTGGATGAAAATAGAACCATTGAACAGACACTCGACTTGGGGTGGGAGCTCCTCTCAATGCTTCCAGAGGGGGAACTAAAAAGGATAGATGAAAAATACATCAGACAATACTATAAGAAGGGCCCTCTGCTAGAGATGGGTGTTTAGTGCATGGCAGAGATTCTACAAAATGTTAAGCCCACGAGGATGGAACTGTTGAAGCTCAAAAGAAGGGTGAAGCTCGCTGACAAGGGACACAAACTCCTAAAGGAAAAGAGAGACGCATTGATTTCCGAGTTCATGGTAGTGATCAAGGAATATAGAGAAGCAAGAAAGAAGGTAGAGGAAAACCTGAAGATTGCCTTTTACAATCTTTTGATGGCTCACGTCTTGTTGGGATCTCGGGACATAGAACAGATAAGTGCGATAACATTACGAGATATAGGCCTGGATTTTACGACTAAAAACATAATGGGTGTCTCAGTTCCTGTTATGAAAATCGACGATCTGGTTCGGCGGATAAACGAGAGAGGGTATGGCCTTTTAAGTACAAATGCGAAACTTGATGATGCCGCCAAGAATTTTGAGGAGTCCCTTTTAGTAATTGTGAGACTGGCGGAGGTGGAAGAGTCTGTCAGGAGGATTGCCCAAGAGGTAGAAAAGACAAAGAGAAGGGTTAATGCCTTGGAATACATTGTTATCCCCAGGCTCAAGGCAACGATTAAGCATATAGAAATGAGGATGGAAGAGATAGAACGAGAAAGCTTCCTGCGCTTAAAGAAGATCAAGGCCTCTCTTGAAGCAAGAAAATAAGGTATCCTATAAAGGATTTGCTGACCTTCCCCTATCATTTCGATTTCCTTTACCATTCATATTCAATCCCTTTCCACCTGATCAGAACGCGGATAAGGTAGTGTAGCATGACTATTAAACCTGAGATAAGCAAACGAAAAAGGGCTCATGAAAGTGATACCAAGACGAAATTATTTTACCTGTTTTTGATCGCCCAGATATGTTCCCTCTTTGGTTTGGTTGTTGGGGTCCTTTTCTTCATTTTGCGACTTCTTAGAGTTATTTGATAAGAAGCCTGCCCTGTCTACGTTAACCTCTCGTTTTGAACGCCTGCCTTATTTCATTTCATTATCACTTGACTTTCTTTACAGAAAAGATATACTAACCCTATCAGAATATTGAAGATCCATATGGGATTGGAAGAATTAGAGCAATTTGGTTTATTAGAACAGAAGATTGAATCCCTTATCTCGCTGGCGAGTTCTCTTAAAGAGGAGAAGATTAACTTAGAGAAGAAGATTCAAGGCCAAGAGGAAAAGATCGACTCACTTGCTGGCGAGATAGAGATGTTAAAGGCTGACAGAGATTTGGTTCAAAAAAAAATAGCGGCTCTTTTGGAAAAGATAGAAGAGTTCAATCCATGACCTCAAGAGATGGATCCTATGGGCGAGAAGGTTAAAATCAAAATAAGGGATAGGGAATATGCTATAAGAGGGCCTGACGACAGGAAACAGATGCTGAAGGTGGCAGCGTATGTGGACAAAAAGCTGAAAGAGATAGACGATACGAAAAAGGGATTATTTGATGATACGACAGCTATCATAGCTGCTCTTGATATTGCAGGCGATTATTTTCAGGTCATTAAAGAAAAGGAGGATCTATTGACCGAAATCAATAACAGGTCTCAGAGGTTAATTCAAAGTCTGAATAGGGTGTTAAGCTAAATCATTCCCCTGGTATGTTCGTGATTGGTGGAAGGTTTTGGGTCAAAACGAATGAAAAAGGGAGTTCCCTTTTACTCTCGTGTGTTTCTTAGATATTGAAAGAAGGCCTAATGGGGTAATGGAACGCCCACCTAAACAACAGTAGATCAAAAAAGAACTGCTGACACGGCATTGGAGCGGGGGAAAATAAAGAGAGGACTGATAGCCTAAGGCTGAGGAATAGATTGCCATCTGACTTAATAATAAAGCAGGAGAAGATATCTCTATCTTTGGTAGAAATAGCGCAAGCGTGAATAACTCTTACAAGAAATAACTCGTATGAAGGTTAACAGGGTCGCAGTTTTCAAATCCTTTGAAGCTACCATTTATTGTCTATTGAGCATCGATTACCCATCATTTCGCTAAGCCTCTATCAGCCCTCTCTTTTCCTTAAGAAAAATCCTAAAAAACAAAAGGTGGTGATGACAATATGTTGGTCACTCAGTTAGTTATTGTTGCACTGACAGGAATCATAGCAGGAGCGGTGATTGGTATCGTCGTCCGCAAAAAAATGGCAGATAGCAAGCTTGATTCCGCAGAGGAGTATTCGAGGAAGGTTATCCTTGAAGCCAGCAAGCAGGCAGAAACAATCAAGAAGGAGGCCCAGCTACAGGCCAAAGAAAAGCTCTATCAAATGAAACTCGATTTTGAGGAGGAGACGAGATCAAGACGAAAGGAGCTTCAGGGCCAAGAAAGAAGGTTGTTCCAAAAAGAGGAGACCTTAGATAAGAAGATGGAGCAACTCGAGCAAAGAGTATCACTAGCTGCTCGAAAAGAAGTGATTTTAGAGAATCGGGAGAATGATCTAAAGAAGAAGGAAGGGGAATTCAATAGCCTTATTGAAGAAGAGAGGCGGAAACTAGAGAGAATAGCCGGGATCTCAGCGGCAGAGGCTAAAGAGATGCTCATCTCTTCTATGGAATCAGAGGCACGTCATGAGGCCTCCAAACTCATAAAGAAAATAGAGGCTGAGACAAGAGAGATCTCAAACAGAAAGGCACAAGAGGTTTTGGCCCTAGCCATTAAGAGATATGCCAGTGATTATGTGGCTGAAGAGAGCGTATCTGTGGTTAATCTGCCAAATGATGAGATGAAAGGGAGGATTATTGGAAGAGAGGGCAGAAATATACGGGCCCTGGAGGCGGCCACTGGAATTGATCTGATAATTGATGATACACCGGAGGCTGTGGTGCTGTCAGGTTTTAATCCGACGCGGAGAGAGGTGGCCAAGGTGGCCTTAGAGAGATTAATTGAGGACGGCAGGATTCACCCGGCCAGGATTGAGGAGGTCGTAGAAAGAGTGAGCAGAGAGGTGGAGACAGACATTAAAGAGGCTGGGGAACAGGCAACTTTTGATATCGGTCTTCATGGTATCCATCCAGAATTGATTAAATTAGTTGGTCGGTTAAAATATAGATCGAGTTATGCTCAAAATGTTCTGCAACACTCTGTTGAAGTTGCCTTCTTATGTGGCATAATGGCAGCGGAGTTAAGGTTAGATGAGAAAGAGGCCAAAAGAATCGGACTTCTCCATGATATCGGTAAAGCAGTAGACCATGAGGTTGAAGGGGCACATGCGATGATAGGTGCAGACCTAGCAAAGAAATATGGCGAATCTGATCAGGTGGTTCATGCCATAGCCGCTCACCATGAAGATGTCCAGGCTAACTCCGTTATGGATGTGCTTCTTCAGGCAGCTGACACCCTATCCGGTGCGAGGCCTGGTGCAAGGAGGGAGATGTTTGAGTCGTATGTGAAGCGCTTGGAAGATATGGAAAAGATAGCCATGTCTTTTAAAGGCGTAACTAAGTCCTATGCAATCCAGGCAGGGAGAGAGCTGAGGATAATAGTGGAGAGCGATAAGGTAGATGATTTTGAGTCAACAATGATATGCAGTGAGGTGGCAAAAAAGATAGAAAAAGATCTTACCTATCCCGGACAGATTAAGGTAACAGTAATAAGAGAAACCAGGGCCATTGAATATGCCAAGTGAAATAAGCTTTTGAGACAAACACTAAACTGCTAACCCCGTAAACATCCTGCCGGTGTTCTTATAGGTTAAAAGCGGTTGACCAACCTAATGTTTCTGAAACTCATTTTTCAGACTCCAAAAAGGTGGTGGGCGAATGATCCAGCTCTTCAATGTTTATAAAAGCTTTGGGTCAAAAAACCCGGCACTCATAGACGTAAGCTTGACAGTAAACAAGGGGGACTTTGTTTTCATAACAGGATCTAGTGGTGCAGGGAAAACTACACTGTTAAAGATAATTTTCTGCGCAGAGAAACCAAGCAGCGGGCATGCATTGGTCAATGGAAGGAATCTTAATAGGATCAATGATAGGGAGCTTGCACTTTTACGTCGAAGAATAGGAGTGGTCTTTCAGGATTTCAAGTTGCTTCCAAGGCGCAATGTGTTTGAGAATGTAGCCTTGGCTCTGGAAATAGTGGGTTTTCCGCTATCTCTGATACGCAAAAAGGTTCACCAAACACTCAGGTATCTGGGTTTGGCAAACAAGGAAGGTTATTACCCTCCTCAGCTTTCAGGTGGTGAACAGCAGAGAGTTGCTATTGCCCGGGCAATAATCAATAATCCTTTAATTCTCTTGGCCGACGAGCCTACAGGAAACCTTGACCCTGATCTAACCATGGAGATAATGGCCCTTTTAAAAGAGATACATATCAGGGGTACAACAGTAATCGTGGCAACCCATAGCCAAGAGCTGCTAAAGGATACAAGGAGAAGAATAGTCACCCTCAGCAAAGGCAGGATAGTATAGATGAAGATTAGCCTGTTTCGTTATTTTGTCAGGCAGGCTCTGGCAAATATTCTCGATAACCGATTAGTTCATCTGGTAGGTGTGGGCACAATGGCCATAGCGTTCCTTATTTTTGATACTTTTGTTCTTGTCTTCGTAAATCTCAATCATTGGACAGTGGAGTGGGGAAGACCGCTGACCATGTCTATTTACTTCAAAGGGACGCCAGAAAAGATTGTGCTTGAAAGCATAGAAAAAGAATTGCTTCATTTTCCTGGGGTGACTATCAAAAGGTTTATTTCCAAGGATGATGCCATGGAAACTCTTAGGAGGCAGTTGGGAGACAAAGCAGGACTACTTGATGGCTTGGAGGAGAATCCGCTCCCTGCCTCCCTTGAGATTATTCTCTCGAGAGATAAAGCTGGGGACCCTCTTCCTTATCAAATGAAAAGAAAACTGGAGAGAATTGAGAGTGTTGATGAGGTACACTACAGCGAGGAATGGATAGAAAGAATTCAGGCCATAATGGAGGTAATAAAGTTAATTGGCATTGTTTTTGGGGGATTGCTTTTTTTGGCAGCTCTTTTTGTGATCACCAATACAATAAAATTGACTATCTATTCCAGGAAGGATGAGATTGAGATACTCAAGCTGGTAGGCGCAACTAATCGCTTTGTAAAGATACCTTTTCTGATTGAGGGGTCAATCCAAGGGTTTCTTGGTGGCTCAATCGCCCTCATCATTCTCTTTCTGGTCTATATAACAGCCATAACCAGAGTAGACCTTAGATTTGGATTTGCCTCCCTTGATATCATCTTCCTCTCGCCTCAATTCACCCTTTTTTTGTTGCTTATGAGTATTATTATTGGTTTTATTGGAAGCACTGTATCCTTGGGTCGCTTTTTTAGAATATGAACCCGAAAATCAAAGGTTTTCTATCATTCCTTTCAATACTGTATACTGTTTTTCTTGCTCTTTTCTTTATAGATTTCTCAGAAGCAGAAGAGAGAGCTCCTGTGGAAATTACTCGCTCTCAGATTCAGCAGATAGAAAAGGAGCTTCTAGAACAGCAAGGAGAACTGCTAAGCGTTGATATTAAGGAGAAGGATATCCTGGAGGAGATAGAAAGGTTAGAAAAAGAAGTTGCCGCAAACAGGAAGTCACTGAGGGGGTTATCAAGCCAGATAAGAAAGGTTTCCAGGGAGATCCAGGGTGGGCAGAGAAGGATTCAGCAACTAAACCGATCTTCCCATGCTGTCGAGGAGTGTTTAAAAGAGCGGTTAGTAGCATTTTATAAGTCTGGGGGGCCCGGATACGTAGGGCTTCTTGCCACCCCTGCATCCCTACAAGAATTTCAGAAGACAATAAAGTATATGAAGGCTATTGTTGATCAGGACAGACAGATTCTGAATATGCTGGGCAGACAGAGGAGTCAAGTTGAGAATGAGCTCGAGGTGCTCAAGGAAAATATGGCTACCATTGAGGTGTTAAAAAAAGCCGAAGATAGAAGGATGGCCCTGCTTGAGAAATATATTGAAAAAAAGGTTTTTTTGTTGATGAAGGTACATAAAGAGAAGGAGTTTTATGCAAAAGCGGTTCAGGAACTGAAAGAGGCCGCCCAAGCCCTTAATCAGACCATGGTACATTTAGAGA
Source organism: Desulfobacterales bacterium (assembly GCA_013375385.1). Lineage (GTDB taxonomy): Bacteria > Desulfobacterota > DSM-4660 > Desulfatiglandales > B25-G16 > JABXJZ01. The sequence goes on along the minus strand of JABXJY010000001.1, from coordinate 16,313 downwards.
CGGAGGAAAGGGAAAGGCTTTTAACAAAAGGGTTTGCTGAAATGAAAGGCAAATTACCGCCTCCTCTCAAGGGAAAAATACTAAGAGATATCAAGCAATTTGGGTCCAACCCATTTATGCATAGAAAAGGAATATATATTAAAGGTTCTCCAGGGCAGGAGATTAGATCGGTTTTTCCTGGCAGGATCGATTATTCTGGATGGTTTAAAGGATATGGGCAGTTAATGGTTATTAGCCATGGATCCCATTATTTTACTATCCTTGCCCACCTTGAGGAGAGAGTAAAGGAAAAAGGAGAGATGGTTTCAGGTGGAGAAGTAGTGGGTCTGGTAGGAGATCTTGGTTGGCACGTGGGACCAGGAATATATTTTGAAATAAGAAGAGGAGGAAATCATCTTGACCCCGAAACATGGCTTAAAATAGACTAGTGTTTGTTGAGTTTATAGGGTTCGTAGGGTTTTGACATTCACCCTGTTAAATCCCCACAGGGGGCCGCCAGAGGCGGCATTTAACAGGGCAGGCAGACACCAAGGTATCATTAGAGGCTGAACGGTTACACCGAAAAGCTAACATCTTAGCAAGAAAGGGAGAAAAGGGATGGTAAAGGCGAAACACAATCATTTTATTTATCAGGCACTTATTTTCATCTGCCTGCTATTTTCACTTCTTGTCAGCGATGGTTATCAAGATGTTTTGGCCGGCACAAAAGAGGTATACAGGAACATTGAGGTGCTTGGAGAAGTTCTACATAAGATTGAAAAAAACTATGTCGAAGGCACAGACCCAAAAGAGCTTATATACGGAGCCATAAAGGGGATGGTCAGAACCTTGGATCCTCACTCCTTTTTTATGAGTCAGGAGGAATACAAGGAATTGATGATAGAGACAAAGGGAAGCTTTTCTGGGGTAGGGGTTGAGATAACCATCAGAGACAATGTACTCACCGTAGTCTCCCCCATTGAGGGGACACCTGCATTTAAGGCTGGGATAAAGGCAGGAGACCAAATAATCATGATAGGAAGCACATCAACAAAGGATTTCTCCATCATGGAGGCCGTTAAACTTATTCGGGGGCCTAAGGGCAGCAAGATCGGGCTGACTATCAGGAGGAAAGGCGTAGAAAAACCAATTGGTTTTCTGATCACCAGGGATGTGATACCTATAAAAAGTGTTCGCTCATTTCTCCTTCCTTCCGATATAGGCTACGTCAGGATTTCTAACTTCCAAAGCAAGACTGGTCAAGAGCTTTTTAAGACTCTAGAAGAGATGGAGAGCAAGAAGAGGTTGAATGGCCTGATTCTGGATTTAAGAAACAACCCCGGTGGGCTGCTATCTCAGGCGTTAGAGGTAGCCGATGAATTTCTTGATTCAGGCTTGATTGTCTCTATCAAGGGCCGGGATAACAAGGAAGAGAAAAGCATTGCCCGTAAGAATGGCAAGCCCCGAACATATCCTTTGATTGTCTTGATTAATGAGGGGAGCGCCAGCGCATCAGAAATAGTAGCAGGAGCCTTACAGGACAACAAGAGGGCCCTCCTCTTAGGTTCTACTACCTTTGGAAAGGGGTCTGTGCAGACCCTTTTTCCCCTTTCAGATGGCTCAGGTTTGCGCCTTACAACGGCACTATACTATACTCCAAGCGGGAGGTCGATACAGGCAAGTGGTATTGAACCGGACATAAAGGTTGCCTTCATACCTCCAAAGGAAAAACCTACGGCAAAGAAACCTCCTGTCATAAGAGAAAAGGATTTGGAGGGCCATATTCAAGGGGAGACCCCGGGGCTAGAGAAAGAAGAAGAGAGTAAAATATCACCAGATGAAAGATCCACCATCCAACAACGTATTGATAGTGATAATCAGTTAAGAAGTGCCATACAGATACTTCAATCCTGGGGCATTCTCTCCAAAGTAGAGGGCCGGCAGACCCAAAAATGAGCATGGACCTTACATGGTTGGATCAAAAAACGGGAGAAAAGGCAAGCTTGGTCTCGCCCTTGTTGGCCTTGGATTAGTAGCCGTCATTGTTGCCCTTTTGATAGGTCATGTCTTAAGACTGGATAAGGAAAGGGTTCCCCTACCATTTGAGGAGGTCTCTGCCCCTTCAAAGCAGTTAGCAAAAGATATTGGCCTCATAGATAAGGCGATTTCCGATGGATTCTATACGATGGGGATACCCCAAGAGAAAATACTCTTTATATCCGTGCTTCCAAGACACAAAGACGGCTATAATTGGGATTTTTACAGTATAGAGGCAAGGGTCCCACATCGTCATTCACTCTCCAAGACAGGAAGGGAAATCAGAAGCAGGATTTCCGATCTAAACATACCGATACAAATCAAGTTAGAGAGAGAATCAGACAATGAAATAGTCTACAATATCTATCGTAACGGTCTCTATACTCACAGACTAAGAATCATAGTAGACAGCTATGAGGCCCCTCATCGTTTATCATGCCCCAAGATCGGTATTATAATAGATGACTTAGGCTATGATAGTTCTCTCGCAAGTGCCTTTATGAAGCTCGGTCTGCCCCTTACCTTTTCCGTTTTACCCTTTACGCCTTACACGAGACTGATTGCCCAAAAGGCCAGGAAAGAGGGACGGGAAATAATGCTTCATCTTCCCCTGGAACCCATTAGATATCCTGGCATCAATCCGGGAGATGGGGTCTTGCTGGTATCGATGGATAGAGAAATGATCTTGGAGGTGCTTGATAGGAATTTGAGTCAGATACCTTTTGTTGCTGGCGTTAATAACCATATGGGATCGAGATTTACAGAGAGTGAGGAGAAGATGATGATAGTGCTGGCTGAGCTGAAAAGAAGAGGCCTCTACTTTATTGATAGTAAGACAACTGCTAGTAGTGTGGGATATAAGGTTGCAAAAAAAATGGCCCTTAGGACAGCCAGCAGGGATGTATTCTTGGATAATGGTCTGTCGGAAAATGCTCTCAAGATACAAATGGAGAGGCTGCTGAGTCTGTCAAGACATAGAGGCTGGGCTATAGGCATTGGCCATCCCCACAAAGAGACCCTTGACCTATTAAAGAGATACCAGGCGACCCTCAATAATGAGACTGAGATAGTACCTGTTTCTAACTTGGTGAATTGACATCATTCATAACAGGGAGGATCAGGAATGGATATACCGTTACTGGATTTAAAGGCACAGTATGAGACCATCAAAGAAGAGGTCATAGCAGCCACTATGGAGGTTTATGAATCACAGAGGTTTATCCTGGGGCCGAAGGCAGAGGAATTGGAAAGAAAAATAGCCGCCTACACTCAGGCCAGGTATGCAGTGGGCGTTTCTTCAGGCACCGATGCCTTGCTCATATCCCTGATGAGTGCCGGCATTGGTCCTGGAGATTTGGTAGTGACATCCCCTTATACCTTTTTTTCCACCGCCGGTTCAATTGCCAGATTGGGTGCTATTCCTGTTTTTGTAGATATAGACCATCTTACCTATAATATTGATCCGGAGAAATTGGAGAAGAGAATTTCTACTATGAGCGCTGAAGAGAGGTCTCGATTAAAGGCGATAGTACCCGTTCATCTTTTTGGGCAATGTGCAGATATGGACAGCATTATAGCAGTAGCAAAATCTCTAGGGATAGTAATTATTGAGGATGCGGCTCAGGCTATTGGAGCAGAATACAATTCTAGTGATGGATCTCTGAAAAGAGCGGGTTCCGTGGGTAACTATGGTTGTTTTTCTTTTTTCCCCTCGAAAAACCTTGGTTCCTTTGGGGATGGGGGCATGGTTACCACTAGTGATGAGGAAGCATTTCAACGACTTAAGATAATAAGGGTCCATGGATCTCAACCAAAGTATCACCATAAAGTTATCGGCGGATGTTTTAGGTTGGATGACCTTCAGGCAGCCATTCTCCTTGTAAAATTCAACTATCTTGATAGGTGGACTGAAAAGAGAAGAGAGAATGCATGTGCATATAGAGAGCTTTTCGCCAGGAAGGGTATTGAGGAGATCGAACTCCCCTTTGAGAATAAAGGAAGACATATATATAACCAATTTGTAATAAAGATCAGTCACAAGAGAGATGAACTCAAGAGATATCTAACCAATCAGGGGATAGGGTGCGAGATCTATTATCCAGTTCCTCTCCATATTCAGGAATGTTTTCGGTATCTGGGTTATCGCCCGGAGGATTGTCCTGTTTCCATCGAAGCTGCAGCAAAGACCATCGCTTTACCGGTTTATCCAGAGTTACGGTATGAGCAGATTGAATATATTGTAGAAAAAATAGGCACATTCTTAAAGATGATGTAAGCAGTCAGTTGTCAGTAGTCCTTTCAACGGCCTCCGATCACCCGGTTAGGGGGCTTGGAAGCTGCAATTCGGAGATGAGTGACGACTATCAACGGACTCCAGCAAAATGAAAGTCATGTTGACATAAGGGCAATAGTGGGAGAGTATTGAGTTATGGCTGAAGACCTTGTTACATATTATCAAGCACCTCCATTGCATAATCCAGTACTAATTGCCGGATTTGGCGGTTGGTCAAATGGTGGCAATATTGCGCTGAAGTCAATTGAGTACATTATTCGAAAAAAAGGGGCTACGGTGATTGCCAGAGTAGATCCAGACCATTTTTACCAGTTTACGCAAAACAGACCGGTTATTACTGTTAAGGAAGGAAGGCTTCAAGATCTCAATCTAAAAAAGATATCTTTCTATTTTTGCCCCAACAGGGAAGGAGAACATGATCTTATCCTTTTAAAGGCCCAAGAACCAGATTATAGATGGCCCACCTTTGTTCAGATCCTGTTTCATCTGTTTAAACAATGGGGTGTTTCTCTTATCATCAGTATTGGGGGGATGTATGATGATGTCCTTCACACCGAGGCCATAGTATCTGGAGTCTATTCCTGTGAGGAGTGGAAAGAGGTTTTCATCAAGAATGACGTTCATCTGATCGAGTATGAAGGTCCCTCCGGGATACATTCTCTCATTATGCAGAGGGCGGAAAAAGAAAGCTACCCCTTTATCGGGCTTTGGGGCCACTCCCCGCTCTACCTGAGGGGTACAAATTTTAGGGTGGTAGTCAGGATTATTAGTCTCATTGCCTCTTTCATTGATTTTTCTATTGATACCCTCGAACTTGAGAGTTCTCTGAAGCAATTTGATCATCAAATAGGGGAGATCTTGGAAAAGAATTCAGAATTAAGGGAACACATAGAGGAGATTAAAAAGATTAGAGGTGGGGAAGCGCGAAAGAAGGATACACCAAAGATTATAAACATAAAGGATTTTTTCAGGCCTAAGGATTCATAATCACGCGCCCTCTCTCTGCGTCATTCATAAGGAGGACGTTAAACCTGTTTGAGGTAGAAGAATATGGCTAATGTCGTTGTTGTTGGCACCCAGTGGGGTGACGAAGGAAAGGGGAAGGTGGTTGATCTTCTCAGTGCTCATGCAAATAGGGTAGTTAGATTTCAAGGAGGAAATAACGCAGGACACACGCTTGTGGTAAAGGGGGAAAAGACTATTTTCCACCTTGTACCTTCTGGGATCCTTTATCCAGACACGAGATGTCTCATAGGTAACGGGGTGGTCGTTGATCCTGAGGTCCTTTTGGAAGAGATACAGGGACTACGTGATAAAGGGGTAGCCATTGGCCCTGAAAGGTTAGGTTTGAGCGAGCGGGCCCATCTGATAATGCCCTACCATAAGGCCATTGATATAGCCCGTGAAAGGGCAAAGGGAAAGGCCAAGATCGGGACCACTGGAAGAGGTGTAGGTCCGTGCTATGAAGATAAGGCAGCCAGGGTAGGGATAAGGGCCATTGATTTAACGGAACCAGATATACTAAAGGAGAAACTCGAAGCAAATCTCAACGAGAAGAATTTTTGCCTAACAAATCTTTTTGGATGCGAGCCACTGGAATATGAGCCTATAGCAGAAAGATGTCTCTCGCTATCTTATGAACTTTCCCCCTTTATTGTTGATGTCTCCACAGAACTGGATGAGGCGATGAGAAGGAAAGAAAACATCCTTTTCGAAGGTGCCCAAGGCACACATTTGGATGTTGACCATGGTACCTATCCTTATGTTACCTCTTCCAATCCTGTGGCAGCAGCTGCATGCACTGGAGCAGGAATAGGTCCAAAGAGATTGGACAGTATTGTTGGTATTGTAAAGGCATATTCAACCCGGGTCGGTAGCGGTCCATTTGTAAGCGAGCTCATTGATGAGACCGGTCATTACCTTCAGGAAAGAGGGCAAGAATTTGGTGCCACCACTGGTAGGCGACGCAGGTGTGGCTGGCTTGACCTGGTTGTCGTCAGATATTCGGCCCGTATAAACGGATTGACCCATCTGGCCATAACAAAACTTGATATTCTAACAGGTTTGGACTCGATTAACCTCTGCATAGCGTACGAGTATCAGGGAGCGAGACTTGAGAATGTCCCGGCCAGACTATCTACCCTCTACAATTGTAGTCCTGTCTATGAAGAGATGGATGGATGGAAAGGGGATATCTCTGGAGCAAGGACCTTTGAAGAATTACCAAAAAACGTCCAGGCCTATGTAAGAAAAATAGAAGAGCTAGTTGGTGTTCCCGCCTCTATCATATCTGTCGGCTCAGGCAGGGAAGAGGCGATTCTCTGTAAAAACCTCTTCGGTGATACCATTCCTTAGATTGAATGACCTCCAACAATAGCTAACAGGTGCCTGATCCAATCCGACGTTAACGAGATTTTTTTGATTTTTTACTTGACATTACTTTCAATGTTACTATACTAGCGACTGAAAAAGCAGGTGTTTGTAGCAGGGCAAGAATTGAATCAGGATGGAGCATAAGAGGAGATTGGCCATGACCGAGCAGGAAGAGAAAAGAGAAGGTGTCCTAAAAAGAGCTTTAAGGGCCACCAGGGAGGTCGTTTATGGGATGGCCGCCCACGACACCGCCCGATTTGCCCTCAAGACCCGCGGGAGTATGGAACATCTCTTCATCTTGATCACCATGGGTGATCTCTTGGGAGTGCCGATCCTGCCCCCCTATTATTCCCTGCGTATTCTTCCCTACGTGGTTCCTCAGGTAGCGACCTGGAAGCGTAGGATGCTCCGTGAAAAGGACCTCACGGACGCACTTGCATAAGAAGCGTAGACCCGCTCGGATACAGCGAATAACTCATAATAACAGCGTCCCGAGTAACCTGTCAGAAGGAGGTTTGCCATTTCAATCACCGATATTTTCACCCGATACCCTGACCGAAGGTATATCATGTTTGGAGGAAAAGGAGGTCTGGGCAAGACCACCTTCTCTGCTGCCACGGCCTATTATCTGGCCAAGAAGGGACATCGCGTGCTGGTTTTCTCCGTAGACCCCCAGGCTTCCCTGAGCGATATTTTCGAGCGCGACATCTTCGGCAAGGGGGCTATAGAGATCATGGAGAACCTGTATGCCCAGGAGATCGACGCTGATCGAAGGATCAAGGAATACCAGGAGGAGATCCGGCAGAAGATCTTCAGCATGTACGGCCTGTCCAGGATACCAGATGAGATCGAGAGCTACATCCAGGCCGCGGCCGCCGAGCCGGCCATGGAGGAAAGCGCGATATTCGATGAGGTGGTCGATATCGTTGTCAAAGGGGGTTACGATTACTACATCTACGACCTCGTTCCTCTGGGCCACGCCCTCTACTATCTGAGCATGGCCTCGGTCTACGACACCTGGATTGACAAAATAACCCAGCTTCGAGAGGAGATGCGGGAATACGACAAGGTGGCAGCAATCGTAAAGCGGGAGGAAGAGGTGGAGGAAGATCACATCCTCAACGAGCTCCTGTACATCAAGGACCGGATCAACAAGTCATCTAGCATCCTCACCGACAGGGAGAAGACGGCCTTCTTCTTCGTCCTGGTGGCTGAGGAGATGATCATCAAGGACACCCAGAATGCTGCCCAGCTCTTTGCCAAGTTCGACGTTCCGTTGAGCGGGTATATTGTCAATCGCGTCATTCCCCCCGATCTGAAGGAAAAAGAGATCCCTGCGTATCTGCTCCACCGCATCGAGATGCAGGAGAAGTATCTGGATGACATCCAACGTACTTTCGGCCAAGAGGTTTTGGCCTTTGTTCCGGAGATGGAGCGGGACGTCACTGGATTGCCTATGATTGAGAAGATGGCCGAGGCCATGTTCGGTGAGGGGAGGTGAAATATGGGCACGATTACGCAGACCACGAGGCAGTATGTAGAGGCCCATCCGGAGCTCAAGTACGTCTTTTTTGGGGGAAAGGGAGGGGTGGGGAAGACGATCATGGCCGGAGCCGCGGCCCTGTGGTTTGCCCAACAGGGAAAGAAGACACTCCTGGCCTCCACCAATCCTGTCCACAGTCTGAGCAACCTTCTGAAGCAGGACGTCTTTGGCAAGCCAGTGCTGATCAGCGGCGAGGAAGGCTGTTACGCGCTGGAGATCGACACCAAAGAAACCATCGAGCACTCCAAGACGGAGATCCGTGATAAGATCGGCTGGTTTTTGAAGTTCGCGGACATCACGGTGAAGGCCGAAGAATTCGTGGAGTCTGCAACCATGAACCCCGCATTCGAAGAATCCGCCATGTTTGAGAACATGCTCGACCTGATATTCCGAGACGAATATGAGATCTACGTCTTTGACACCGCGCCCACGGCCAATGCCCGAAGGCTCCTGGGGATGTCCAAGGTTTACTCCCTGTGGGTGGAGAAGCTGCTCAAGAGCCGGGGAGAGGCCAAGGAATTGCGGAAAAAGCTCTCCTACAGCAGGAAGAGAAAGGGTGAGGAGGATCCCCTGATGGATTACCTTCTCCAGTTCAAGGATCGGATGGCCGATGCAAGGGGATTATTGACCGACCCGGAGAAAACCGCTTTCTTTTTCGTTACACTACCGGAAAGCCTGCCTATTGCCGTCATCACCCGGTTCATCAATTGGTTCCATGAATTCGGGATACCCATAGGGGGGGTGATCGTCAATGGATTGATCGAGAAGGAGACGGTGAAGCCTGACTCGCCAGAGTTCGTCCTCAATCGCGTCAAGATGCAGGAGGAGCACATGGAAAAGATCTGGCAGGCCTTCGGGGATAGAAACAGGGCCATCGTCCCGCTTTTTGAGACAGAGGTTCAAGGGCCGGCAATGCTCAACAGGACGGCTCAATACCTATTTGCTTGACAGGCAGTGCAGTATCCGCTCCTTCAGCAATTCATTAGGCCCAAGGGCTCTTATACCTAGACCCTCCTCGTCCATGTCTCTCTTATCCAAGCTCGTCCGTGATGTCCCTTTCCTGGAGCATTTTACGCTTCCAGGTAGCTACCCTAGGAACCATGTAGGGAAAAATGCGGAGGGAATAATAGGGACGCAGGATCGGCACTCCCAGGAGATCACCCATGGTGATCAAGATGAAGATATGCTCCAGGTTCCCGCGGGTCTTGAGGGCAAGTTGGACGGTCTCGTGGCCGGCCATCCCGTAAATGAACTCCCCGGCGGCCTTTGTAAATCTTCTTAAGATCCCTTCTTTCTTCTCTTGCTGTTCGACCATGGCCAATCTCCTGTTACGCCCCATCCTTATTCGGCTTTCGCCCCGCTATGAACGCCCGCTTTCTCAGGGTCCACCCACTTTTTTCGACGGTTCAGAGACAAGGCCGGTGGAGGTTCAGTGGCACTTCAATCCCGAGAGAGACACAAAGATTTCGTAGAGGTCAGCCTCCTGGCAAGCTCCAGTGAATCTGATTATAATCGTGCGCCCCAACTCCGAGCAATGGAATGAAAGACACAGCGTTCTGGCCAGTTTTTTCTTGAGGAATCCCACACCCACCTCTCCGAGAAAATAACAGGCTTTGTGGCCATTGATCATCAGCGACCCCTGGGAATGGACCTCAACGCCCCTGGTTTTGAGTTCGTCTCGCTTCCCCCTTTTCATCACGATGGTCAAATCCAGGGCAATTTTCCTCAGGGGATGATACACGATCTGGTCTGTTTGCCCGGCTTCCACCCAAAGGAGATCACCGCGTCTAACGTTGGAGTGTACGTCCGGCTGGAGGTAGCTTCTGGTTATCCTCCAGCCGACAGGAAGGGTCAGGGTTAAGAAATGGGTGAGCCCGAAGAGAATATTGTTGGCGGATATTTTGTGCTCTGTATGGTTGATGGCCATTTCGTTGGCTCCCTTAGGAACGACCCAAATGGCTTTGAAGGATGAGATCGAGTTGGGATTTATCACTGCCACTGCATTTTTCTTTTTTGTTCACAATAAAAGTGGGGTAGGTCTGGGTCCAATACCGGATGGATTTATAAAGCCCGCGGAACGATGAAACGTTGATGATCTCGATTCGAATTTTCTCCTTATATTCTTGGGCCAGTTCACTGAGCCAGTTGCTGAGGAAGAGATAGTCTGCTTTCATGTCCTCTGGATATTCGTTGAGGTCAACCTCATCCCTTTTTCCAACCAGACCCACCTGGTCTGAAAAGAATTCATTCTGCGGTCAATTACAAAATGAGACAGGGATTAAAGAGAGCACTTCCAATGTAATAGGTTCCATCTTTTCACCTGAAAAGAAAAGGGAAGGCCTGAAAAAGGCCTTCCCGTCCGATCTTAGTAAGGTGATCCCTTACTCCGCTTTAGAAGGCTCGGCTCCTTCGCCGGCAGGCGCTGCAGCCCCCTCAGCCGCAAATCGGGCGATGGAACCGAAGCCGTCTTTGACCAAAATGATCGCCAAAATGACCAAAAGAACCGCGATCACTCCAGTCACCCAATCCCCGATGGCCCGGTCAACGGGTATATCCTTGGTCGTAAAGAAGTGGACAAAGCCCTTATAGGAAATGACCAGCGCGGCGCAGATGGTCGTGACACCCAGAAATATCGAGGGAAAGAGGGTGATCTTGTAATTCTTCCTTTCCGAGGCGAGCCAGCAGGTACAGATGAGTAAGGCCATGGCAGCCAGCATCTGGTTGAAGGCCCCTCCCAGCATCCAGAGTGCAGTCAAGACCCCGGTGAAGCAGAAGACTGCGAAGATCGCGATGGAGACGAGGGTAGAGAAGTGAATGTTCTTGAAAGCTGGCCAGAACTCTCCCAGCACATCGGAGCCGTAGAGGCGCATGAACCGCACCCCCAGATGGATCAGGGTAAAGCCAATGATTGCAAAAACGATGTTGGCGTAAGTCAGGGCCATCGACTCAGGGATGCCGATGTAGCCGAGAAAATTGCTCATTCCCTTTGCGAAAACGAAGCCCTTTCCTGTCCTGAAGGCCTCTGCATACCCCTCGAAGCTGCCGAAGGCCGAAACCGCGATGATCAGGGCCAACACCCCCGTGATCGCCTCCAGAAGCATGGAACCGCCAGCCACAGGGAGCGTATCCGTCTCCTTTTCGATCATCCGGGCTGTTCCCGAACTGCTCACCAGCGAATGCCACCCGGAAACCGCGCCGCACATGAGGGTCACGAACATCAGCGGCCATAGGGGTTTTCCGGCCCAGACGAAACCCGTGAAAGCCGGAAAATTGCCGAAGGATGGGTGCCAGATGAGGATCCCCACCCCTGTGGCACACATGGCGAGAAAGACCACCCAAAAACCCAGGTAATTGATGGGCTGGGCCCAGCGCCAGATGGGCAAGGTAGCCCCGAGGTAGCAAAAGGCCAGGACAAACAAGATCCATATGAACTTTGCCTGGGTGATCGTGCCGAAGAGAACGGGAGATGGGTCACCGCCGCTTATCGCCCTGAAAAGGCCCTGGATTGGCCCCAGGCCACTGAAAACGAAAATACCGATAAATGTTGCGATCACCGTGATCAAGGTGGCGGTAATAATAGGCATTTTCCACTTATAGATCATCTGGCCGAACAGAAGGCCCATTGCGATCCAGATGAGTATACCCAAAGGAGCATCAGGCCTGGCCAGAGTACCGGCAATGAAGATGGCGAAGGCCCCGAAGCCAAACATCAGGTTGAAGTAGATGAAAACGCTGACCAAGGTCCGGCCCCGGGGTGAGATCAGGGTATAGCTCATTCCTCCCAGGCTCATCCCCTCTTTCCTGATGGAGACCTGGGCAGCCGTGTAATCATGGATCCAGCCCAGGAAGGCCACACCTAGGAGCAGGTATAGAAAAGCCGGGAGCCATCCCCAGTGAACAGCAATGATGGCCCCGACAATTGGGCCCAACCCGCAGATGGATTTAAACTGGAAACCGTAAAGGATATTCTTGTTAGCAGGCATGAAATCCACACCATCCATGTACATCACGGCCGGTGTGGTCTTCTTTGGGTCGGACTGAACGATATTTTTATCCACATACCGGCCGTAGATTCGGTAAACTAAAATGACCCAAACAACAGCTATGATCAAGGCCAAAAGTGAATTCATTGTAACTCCCTCCTAATCTAAAGGATGGAAAACTCTATGGACGCTCTATTCCACCAATGCTGAATAAAGCCCCCTTCCCATTCCCAACTCTTGTTTCTCGGCATCACCTCCTTCCCTCGGGATTTACCGTCCTCAATTACAAAACCTTTGGTCCTCCCAGGTGGCGGTAAGTCGGTACGATTGCGAGTCTGCAGGGGAAACAATCCGCCACCTACGAGCTTCCTCCTTACTTTTATTGGTATCTGCCCATAACATAAATTCTAAGAGGTGTCAAGCATAAACCGAAAAAAAGCAGAGACCTTGCTTTACCATGGTCAAACCTAAGACACTACTCCATTGACACTCTTTGTTGGTGCCGGTGTGAAGAGGTTTCCCAGCTTGGTCTTAAATCTCGCTGGCGCAAGCCCGAGATGCGTCCGCGACGCTTTCACCCTTGACACGCAACCCTCTCCCCTCTATACTCCAGCCCATCAAAAGGCAAACCCCTATCACTGAGTAGATGTAGGGACTGAGGGCAGAACTTGTTTGGTCTTCTGCTAGGAAATTGGGTTATTGATGAGTATGCTTGTGACGACTGATGGAGGAGGAATCATGGAGAAAACCATACCCATTGAGAATACCGCCCAGGGCTACCTGGAGCTGTTGCGAGATCGGGGCGTCAAGTACTTCTTTGGCAATGCAGGTACCGATTTTGCCTCCCTGGTAGATGGCTTTGCTAAGTTTGCTGAGCAAGGGAAACCATACCCGCGTCCAATTACAGTGCCTCATGAGTTTCTCGGTGTGAGTATGGCCCATGGCTACTACATGATTACGGGAGAACCACAGGTTGTCATGGTGCATGTGATCGTGGGAATTGCCAATGCCTCCGGTGCAATCATGAACGCTGCCCGGGTCAATGTCCCCGTCATATTCAGTGCTGGTCGCACCCCCTTTACCGAGGTGGGGTTTGTCGGCTCACGGAGCGTGCAAATCCACTGGGCGCAGGAGTCGTTCGATCAGGGAAGCCTGATTCGAGAGTTTGTCAAGTGGGACTACGAGCTGAAGTACTTTTCCCAACTGGAGTCGGTAGTGGATCGAGCGCTGGCTATCGCTATGGCTGAGCCGCGCGGGCCGGTGTATCTTGCGCTCCCCCGAGAAGTGCTCGCGGAGACTCACTCAGAAATAACCTTCACCACAGGCGGAAGACAGCAGATCGGTGGAGCTCTGCATCCTGATCCAGCCCAGATACAGGAGGTGGCAAAACTCTTTGCCCACGCTGAGCACCCTCTCATCATCACCGCCGGGGTGGGGAGGGACCCACAGGCGGTAGAGGCACTGGTCATGTTTGCCGAGTCCTTTGCCATCCCAGTGGTGGCAGGATTGAACAACATGTATATGAACTTCCCTACGACCCATCCCCTCCACCTCGGTTTCGACCCGGCTCCCTACCTTGGGGAGGCTGATGTGGTGTTGGTCATTGACTCTGATGTCCCCTGGTTCCCGACAGTGGTAACACCCAAAGAGACGGCACGGGTGATCCAGTTGCGCCCGGATCCACTCTACAGTCGCTATCCCCTTCGTGGCTATCCGGCGGATATTGCAATGGCTGCTGACCCGGCAGCGGCGCTCCGCCTGCTCACTCAGGAGATGGTACGATACCAGGGGAGAGCAAAGCGAAAGATCGACAGGCGCTTTGAGGCGCTGAGGAAAGAACATGAACGCCAAAGGCAGGGTTGGCGGGAGCAGGCCGAGGCGGTCAAAGATGATAAACCCATCGATATGGTCTGGCTTTCCGCCTGCATCAATCGGGTCAAGGATGCAGAAACGATCCTGATCAATGAGTACGATTTGCTTCTAACGCAGGTGGATCTGGACATACCCGGAAGTTTCTTCGGTTCTTCACCGGCCTCTGGCCTGGGCTGGGGTGTGGGTGCGGCGTTGGGGGCAAAACTTGCCGCTCCGGAGAAGACGGTCATCGCGACGGTTGGGGATGGGAGTTATCTCTTTAGTGCTCCTACTGCCTGCCATTTTGTTTCCAGGGCGTATGCCTTACCGATAGTGGTGGTCATATTTAACAATCAGTGCTGGAATGCAGTGAGGCGAGCTACCCAGGGAGTTCACCCACAGGGGTGGGCAGTGAAGACCAACCATTTTCCCCTCACCGAGCTTTCGCCGTCTCCGGCCTATGAGATGATCTGCGAGGCAAATGGAGGGCACGGGGAACGGGTCGAGAATCCAGAAGAGGTGGTTCCCGCCTTGCAACGAGCACTGCGAGTGGTACGGGAAGAAAAACGGCAGGCGGTACTCAACGTAATCTGCAGGCATCCATGACCGCTTTTCCTCACACTCAAGGATGGAAGCTTCCCCACGTGCTTCCTATGGCTTTGCACGCCGATAGAACGGGGAGCGCTGTTTCCTAACGCTCTATCTGTCTATGCTCGCCTGAATTGTTGCTTCCAATAGTAAAGACTATCAGGCCTTTGTATTGTGGTAGCCTTTGGCAATGGATTTTTGGTATATTTTTCTTGTGGAGGATTTGTTGCTTTTGGATCAGGTGCAGGAATGAAAAAAGCCAGGAAAATCGGGTTAGCCTTGGGTGGTGGTGGGGCAAGAGGATTAGCCCACATAGGGGTCATGAAGGTGCTGGAAAGAGAGAAGATCACACCTGATATTATTGTAGGAACGAGTATGGGTGCAGTGGTGGGTGGTGCCCTGGCAAGTGGCATGAAGGTTGAGGAGCTTGAGGAAAGGGTTGGGTCTTTTTTAGAGAGTAACCTCTACCAGTCATCTGAGCTCAAGGCCATGGGTGATGCAGAAAGTGGAGCTGAACAGAGCCTGAGCAGGCGGATTCAATCCTATTTTAAGACCAAAATCAGGTTGGCCCAGGGGATATTTAGGGCTAGCATTTTGCCAATAAGGGAGATAGAGGAGTTTATTGAGTTTTTTGTACCCGACATTCAAATGGAAGAAACCGTGATACCGTTTAGGGCTGTGGCAACAGATCTGCTAAGCGGTGAATATGTTGTCCTTAAAAGCGGGTCTTTGAGGCGTTCAATACTAGCGAGCTCGGCTGTTCCTGGGGCTTTGCCACCGGTTGAGATTGACGGGCGACAGTTGTCTGACGGTGGTATTATCTGTGTCGTGCCTGCACGATGCGCCCGGGAAGAAGGCGCCGATGTGGTCATTGCTATACCTGTAGATAGGGATATATCCTTGGTCTCAGGGCTTCAAACAGCTGTGGACATATATGTAAGGGCTGGCGAGATACAGGGTTTCCACCTGGAGAACTACGATCTCAAAGATGTAGATGTTCTTATTAGACCAGAGTTAGGTGGCACCCATTGGACTGATTTTTCTCAATCAAGGGAGTTGATCTCCTTGGGGGAGGCAGCGGCTATAGAGAGGCTTCCTGAGATCAGAAGGTTGGCGAAAGCAATGGCAAAGTGGGAATTGATGGATAGGATTAAGAGGTCAGTCAAGAGATTTTTTGTTATCCGGCCATCAAGAGATGGGTAATTATGCTGAGATAAATCAGGAGGCCGAGTATATCGTTTGATGTGGTAATGAATGGTCCTGCAGCTAACGCCGGGTCGATATTGAGCTTTCTAAGGAGAAGAGGAACAAATGCTCCGAAGGAGCCGGAAAAAAGTATTACAATAATCAGGCTAACCCCAACCCCCAAACCTAGTTGAGGATCAGATAACCAGAAAGCTACTACCAGACCTAAAAGGATACCGCAGAGAACACCGTTTATCAGGGCTGTCCACAGTTCTACCAGAAGCCTCTTCCCAGTATGGGCTATGCTTATATCTCCGGTGGCCAGACCCCTTATGACAACAGCAGCTGCTTGAGTGCCTGTGCTTCCCCCCATTGCCATTATCACTGGTATAAAGAATGAGAGGGCAAGTATCTGTTCAATGGAGCCATGAAAATGATTAATCACGATAGCTGACACAAGCCCTCCCAAGAGACCCAAAAG
>JABXJY010000025.1 GCA_013375385.1 Desulfobacterales bacterium | reverse complement strand
ACCATTGCTAACCAAGGATGACTTTTTGGGATGTCAATGTCCCATGTATTGGAAGATTGTCCTCTTCCGGAGATAATCCGGGAGAGGCTACCAGGTTGTCTCTTTGCAAGGCATGTCCATTATTTTCCCTCGATTGGATCAACAAATGCCTATGCCAGAGAACTGGCTCAACAAGGGGGGACAGAGGGGAGTCTGGTGATAGCGGAAAAACAGACTAAAGGGCAGGGCAGAATGGGCAGGCAATGGTATTCCCCCTCACGCAAAAACCTCCTCTTTTCTATTATATTGAGACCGCCATTTTCCATAGAGAGAGTTTTTTCTCTTACCATGCTCACCGCACTTTCCTTGGTGGATGCAATACATAGCATGACGGGCCTGAAAGCCTTAATAAAATGGCCCAACGATGTCTATTTCAAGGACAAGAAAATGGCAGGCATCTTAACGGAGTTTTCAGCACATGAAAAAATGGTTGAATATGCCATTGTAGGTGCAGGGCTCAATGTCAATTGGGATATCAAAGGTAAATCAGGGCTGAACCGGTGGGCTACCAGCCTGGTGAAAGAAATCGGGCATCCAGTCTCCAGGGTTGATCTGCTCATAAGAATCCTTGAGCTCCTGGAGAGATATTATGAGCTCCTTTTGAAGGGTCACGATAGCTTTATCCATAAGCGATGGAATAAGCTTTCTATGGTAATTGGCAGAGAGGTCTTGGTTGACTCCTGCAATGAGAGGAAAAAGGCCAGGGTCAAAAGAATCGATAGGAACGGGGCCCTGATTATTAAAGATGAAGACGGTAGAGAAACATCCGTTGTCTGCGGCGACCTGACTGTGCTATTCCCTTCACTGCCGGGTAACTAGCACTAAAACAGGTATATCTGATGGCTGTCTGGATTCTTGCCAAAGAAGGTAACGTCGTCAATTTTTTCCACCTTTGGCCCCCGGCAAAGCGAGTAGAGCGTCCGTTCCACCCCTATACCCCCGCCGTAGGTTTCTGGGAAGGTTGATCTTCCCGTGTCATCTTTCATGCTAGCCGCCAGCAAAAATGGCCCGTATCCATCGAGCTGATTGATGTTTTCAATATTCCCCTCTGCTATAATAGGTCTCACAGAGATGACTTTATTATCCAGGAGCCTTTCTACGATTAATTCGTAGAGCCATTCCCGTATGGCCCCTGAAAGGAGCTCCCGGGCCTCAGTCTGCTCACCGGTGTCCCGGATAATGCTTTTGCCGCAGAGGTCATAGTTATAAACCATGTCGGAGGTCACCTCCGCCAATGTTATCTTTCCATCCGGTTTCAGGTAAGGATATATAAGATCATAGTTCTCTCTTGGGATGCCGGTGATCCAGAAAAACTGTGATGAGGTCTCCCTTCCTACCCCGGCTTCGTACTCCTTGGGCCCATATTTCTTTTTGGATTGATCAAAGGCGAAGGTAGGGAATGGCTGCTTGGGGACTTCTATGGCGACCCCGAGTTCCCTTAACTCATCTGCTTTCTTCTCTACCACCCTTCCCATGCTGTGAATCAGCATCCTTTCAAAGAGGTCTTTGGCAGTGGCCAAATCCTCCCTGAGACTCTCTTTTACATCGTCTGGCCTGGAGAGATAGGTCTCAAAATCAATACCCCGATTTCTCCTTACCTCGATGTCCATTTGGCTGAAGTCAATGATATACTTTCCCCTCTGGATTCTGTCAGGGCTCTCCACCTCGAGCCTGATATTGGGAGAGTCAACGAATATTCCCTTTATCTTCGGATGATGGCAGGCCAGAAACTTGGAATAGATCATGCTGTGGGTCAAAACATAATGAAGGCCCTTGTAAGATATAGACGGTACATGTTCTACATCGTGGGCGAGTGGGTCCGTAACCGGACTCAGCTGCACCCTTTCAATATTACAAAGACCCTCATCAGTCAGGAATTGGTGCATGGCTGTTACGAAGGTGGCTCTTACGGATGTGGCAGCAAGGAGGGTATCTCCCATCCACTTTTGGTAGTAATATTTCTCCATAAACTCCTTGAGGCTCGATCCGCCTTCCCTGAGGGCCGCCTGAAAACCAAAAAGGGCATCTCCAATTCCGGTAATTCCTTCAACTTTCATGTTTCTCTCTCCCTAAAGTACTGGTAGGTATTTTTCAATCTCGTACTGGCTTACGTGAATTCGATACCTATCCCATTCGATTTTCTTGTTGGCTACAAACTTATTAAAGATGTGATCACCCAGAGTTTGGCGTACCAGTTCACTCTTTTCTACCTCTTGAAGCGCCTCAAAAAGGTTTCCCGGCAAAGACTCAATCCCAGCCTGTGCCCGCGCTGCCTCATCCATCTCATAGATGTCTTCCTCTATTGGCTCCGGGAGCGGATAGTTCTCCTCAACCCCTCTTAGGCCAGCTGCCAGCATAACCGCAAATGCCAGATACGGATTGCAGGCCGGATCAGGGGACCTGAACTCAATCCTCGTGGCCTGTTCCTTGCCGGGTTTGTACATGGGCACCCGGATCATGGTGGAGCGGTTGCGCCTGGCCCAGGAAATGTACACAGGCGCCTCATAGCCGGGGACCAACCTCTTATAAGAGTTTACCCACTGGTTGGTTACTGCGGCAATCTCTCTCGCATGCCTCATGATACCGGCAATGTAAGACTTTGCTGTTTTGGAAAGATGATACTGATCTTGGGGATCATGGAATGCGTTTATACCACCCTTAAAGAGAGATTGATGCACGTGCATGCCACTGCCATTCTGGCCAAAGAGGGGCTTGGGCATGAAGGTGGCATAGCAGCCCTTGGCACGGGCAATCTCCTTTACGGCTATTCGATAGGTCATAGTTTTGTCTGCCATGGCCAAGGCCTCGTCAAACTTGAGGTCGATTTCGTGCTGACTTGGGGCAACCTCATGGTGGCTATATTCCACCTGGATATCCATATCCTGGAGGGCAAAGATTATTTCTCTTCTCAAGTCACTGCCCGTGTCCAAGGGTCTATTGTCGAAATATCCACCTTTATCAAGGACCTTCGGGGCATCATGGCTCTCAAAGCAGAAAAACTCCAGTTCTGGCCCTATATAGGGTATATACCCTTTTTCAGCCAGTTTTTCTTGCATCCTCTTCAAGACATATCTGGAGTCCCCTTCATAAGGGCTGCCATCCGGCTCCAGTATATCGCAGAACACCCGGGCCACGGGTCTGTCCTGGGGCCGCCAGGGGAGAAACCGGAAGGTGGCTGGATCGGGCATGGCTATCATATCACTCTCCTCAATCCTGGCAAACCCTTCGATAGAGGAGCCGTCAAAGCCCATTCCCTCTTCCAGGCCTTCCTCCAGTTCAGAGGCAGTTACCGCAAAGCTCTTCAAGATACCCAAGACATCCGTAAACCAGAACTGGATAAAACTGACATTTCTCTCCTTAACCATTTTCATGACATCATTTGTTGTTTTGCAGAGCATGCATCCCTCCACTTCAAATAAAGCCTTTCTATAATCTCTCAATCAGCCTTACCAGTTGGGTGGCAAGGATGATTAACCCCCACATAATACCTATATATACGCCTAACATAATAGGGCCCACTTGGTAAAGTTCTTTTGTCGAATCGCCTGTCTGACTCTCTCCACTGTCCAAGTCCTGAAACACTGTGGTTCATTTAAGAAAGATGGCCAGAGCAGGTCTGTTTATCAGACATTTCAGGAAAATCCCTTGAAAAAGATAACTTCAGTTTTATTCCAGAGTTTTGTGCCAAAAAGGCCAGGACACTTGAAAGGAGGCCAAGGGGTTGCTCTGTCATTCTTATATAGGCAGATGCTTTTGGGCTATAGGATACCTTCTTCCGTAACCGAAGGACTTTGTGGTTACCTTTAGCCCAGGAGGGGATTGGTGTCTCTTGTATTCATTGCGATCAACTCGTATGATAATGTCCTTCACGATACATGGTTCAAATCCCATCTCCATAATCTCTTCTGCTGCCTTGTTTTCTTCGATATACGCCTTGAGGATACCATCCAGAACCTCATAAGAGGGCAAGTCATCTTGGTCTAATTGGTCAGGCTTGAGCTCGGCCGATGGGGCTTTTTTTATAACTCTTTCATTTCAGAATATCAAGATTAAGTTGACAATATAGGATTGTCCCCTAATCCCTCCGTACCTCAATGCCACGATTGCCTTTAGCGTCTCCATGGCGGCTTTACGGTCGTATTCTTTCTCGGAATTGGACGGTTCATTATAAAGGATGAGGTCTCGGTGTTTCTTTGCCCAATTATCATGGCCGCTTCAACTCGATAATCTGGTTGATAGAAATGAAGTCCACCTTCAGCTTCCCATAACGCCGCTGATAAGAGGACTTCACATTGGGACTTAACACGTAATTCCTTCCTTCAGAATATAGAGACCGGAAAACAGCAAGATGAGCAGGGTCAAAATGATCGGGATTGACTTTGCATTCAATGGCATCTACTCGTTCCCGACCGCCTTTGATTACAAAATCCACTTCCCGTCCGGATTTGTCTCTCCAGTAAAGCAAGTTATGATCATCAACGACTGTGCGCAGGATATCGAGTACCAGGTGTTCCCACAAAAGACCGCGGTCATCCTCCCGAATACTGTCCCAACCTTTCACAAACGTGACAAAACCTGTGTCAAACGAATAGCACTTAGGTCTGCGCGTGATTTCACGCCGTCCCCCTCCCTGGAATGGAGGAAGCAGGAATACCGCATGGGCAATACTCATGGCTTCAATATGAGCTTTAACAGTATGCCGGCTTAGATCGCTTAATCTAGCCAGATTGGTATAATCTATGAGACTTCCGCTTTGTCGTAACAACAAATGCAGTAATTTCATAAAACCGGTCCTGTTGCGGATGCCGAAAAGCTCCTGAATGTCCCGGGCATAGAAGCTATCCATCCATTCCGAAAAAAAGGCCGCATCTTTCGTCTCTGACAGCAAGGGTTCCGGTAGCCCTCCATGCAGTAATCGACGATGCAGTTCTTTTATATTGAAGTTACCTGTGCATTCACTCCAGAGTACTGGCGACAGATAGATCATGTGCTTTCGCCCGGTCAGACTATCGCGAAATTTTTTTGTGGCCGCCAACGTGGAAGAGCCTGTTGCGAGCACTTTCAGGTGAGGATAGGCATCTGCAGCAATTTTCAACAGACGGCTTGGGTCCTCTAAGCGGTGGATCTCGTCAAAGATAACGATGGTCCCTTTATCGAGGCTGTCATAGAAAGATTCCGGATCGAATAATTGGCGTCCCACCGATGGCAGATCGCAATTTTGATAGGCTGCTCTGGGAAACATTTGGGCTAAGGTTGTTTTCCCTGCCCGGCGAACCCCTGATAGCCATACAATCGGCCGCTTTTCCCATGCCTGGTAAATACGTTGTATCCAGAAAGGGCGCTCAATCATGGGAATCATATTTACCATTCAGCCGTCTAAATGTCAAGCACAAATACATATCGGCCTGCCCTTTTACCTCTCAATACTGTACCCCAATGCGATAATGGCTTTCAAAGTCTCCATGGCGGCTGTACGATCATGTCCTCTTATGAATTCTATGGAGATCGGTATCGTTGGGCGATCGGATATCTCCTGCCGTACCCAAAGGACTTCGTGGTCACCTTCAACCCCGGAGGGGATTGGTGTCTCTTGTATTCATTGCGATCAACCCGCCTGATAATATCCCTGACCACTGATGGTTCAAATCCCGTCTCCATAATCTCTTCTGCTGCCTTGTTTTCTTCGATATACGCCTTCAGGATACCATCTAAAATCTCATAGGGAGGCAAGTCATCTTGGTCTAATTGGTCAGGCTTGAGTTCAGCGGATGGGGATTTTTGAATAATTCGTTCGGGAATCATTTCATTGTCTCTGTTTATGAAACGTGCGATTTGGTACACGGTCGTTTTTGGAACATCAGAGATAACGGCCAGCCCACCGCTCATATCTCCATACAGGGTACAGTAGCCCACCGCCAGTTCCGATTTATTACCCGTTGAAAGAAGGAGGTAACCAAACTTGTTGCTCAGGGCCATGAGGATTATTTGCCGGATCCTGGCCTGGATATTTTGACCCGTGACCTCTGTCTCCACATCTTCAAAGAGAGGGGAGAGCTCTTGAAGATATTTCTTGAATATCTCTTCAATGGGCACATTAAGGAGCTTAATGCCCAGATTAGCTGCCAATTCTCTGGTGTCTTCAAGGTTTTCTTTAGAGGTATATTGAGAGGGCATAAAAATAACGATAACGTTTTCCTTTCCAAGGGCCCGTGTTGCAATACATGCTGTGAGGGCTGAGTCAATGCCGCCGCTCAACCCCACCACAGCCTTGGAAAACCCACATTTCCGAACATAGTCTCTGGTGCCAATTATGAGAGCATTGAGGATGGATTGGGTGTCCGATTCGGAAATCGGGTGCATGTCGCCTTTTTGGCTATCGGTGTCGAAGGTCACCACGTCCTCTTCAAAGTCTCGAGCCCTCGCGGTCATCTTGCCTTTAGAGTCAAAGGCGAGACTGATGCCATCAAAAAGCACACTGTCATTGCCACCAACTTGATTGACGTAGAGGAGAGGGAGCTCATATTTTTTGGCAATACCGCCAAACATATCCCATTTGAATTCCCTTTTGCCCACATAATAAGGAGATGCCGCGATATTGACGAGGAGATCAGCTCCTTCCTTGATCACCCTTTCTACCGGATCAACTGGATAGAGCTGTCTTGAGAAGAAGTCTTTGTCATTCCAGATGTCTTCACAGACGGTAATGCCTATCCTGCAGTCCTCATACAAAAAAGAAGAACACTCTGTTCCTGGTTCAAAATACCTCCTCTCGTCAAACACGTCATAGGCGGGAAGAAGTCTCTTGTGGGTCTGGTGGAGGATTTTCCCTTTATCAAAGAGTACAGCCGAGTTATAGAGGGGATTGCCCTCTTTCTCTGGATTCTTATCCACAAACCCACATATTACACCAATCCCCTTTATAGATGTAACCAGCTTCTGTAGATGTTTCAGGTTAGTCTCAACAAAGTCTTTCCTTTCCAGAAAATCCCGTGGCGGATAACCTGAGATGACAAGCTCTGAAAAGACAACGAGATCACAGGAAAGACCTCTGGCCCTTTCTGCCGCGGCCATAATCTTCTCAGTGTTGCCGTCAAAGTCTCCAATGGTTGGATTAATCTGGGCTAGTGCGATTTTCATCTCTTATTAGGGGTCAGGTCTTGACATTTGACACAATTCCCATGAGTTAATAGCCTGTCACCAAATGTTCCATTTTGTCAAATGTCAAGACCTGACCCCATTGGCCCATTTCCATCCCAGCATTTCAAGCATAGACTCGCCTTGGGTATCTTCAATGCCTCAACAAAGGCCTCGAGGCTGTTGTACTTTACAGAATCAGCACCGATCTTTTCCGCAACCCAGATCTCCAGGGCCGTAAACTGATCCAACGAGGTGATATTTCCGTTGGCAAGAAATCTTCTGGCCAAGAGTTCTTCATGGGTCCTGGTTGATATACCGAAATTGCAGGGATACATCAAGGGTGGGCAGGCGATTCGTACATGGACCTCTTTAGCCCCGGTATTCTTCAGTTCTCTCACCTTCTCCTTGATCTGGGTACCCCGCACAATGGAATCATCGCAAAGCACAATCCTCTTATCCCTAATTGCATATTCCAGAACAGAGAGCTTCTTCTTGGCCACCCTATCCCGATCCTCCTGGGTTAACTGGGTATAGCTTCGATCGGCATACCGGTTATAGAGAAAGACCTCCTGGTAGGGTAATCCAGAAATCATGTGATATCCCAGGGCGTGTCCGATACCTGACAGTGGCACCGGGGCCACAAGATCAGCCTGAACGCCGCCTTCCGCAATGTCTCTTTCGGCCAGGGCCCTTCCTAGATTGTTTCTGGCCTCTTGAACATAGAGTCCCTCAATCTTGCTATCCATGCTGGCCGTGTATGCCCATTCAAAGGCGCAGTGGGCTCTCCGTGGGCTCTTTAATTGTTGCTTGGTATCGAATCCCTCTTTGGTGATAAGGACAATCTCCCCTGGCCTCACGTCTCGAGACCGATTTATCCCCATACTCTGGACTGCTCTCGACTCGGAACTAACGACAAAGCTACCACGTCCCTCTCCCAGCATGAGAGGTCTAAATCCATAGACATCTCTGGCAGCATATATCCCATCTTGTGTCAGAACAACAAGGGAGTAGGAGCCTTTTATCTTTTCTGCCAGCATAGAAACCCCAGATACTACATTCTTCTCTTGCATGATGAGCTTGGAGATGATTTCAATATCCAAACCATGATAGAAGGCCTCTCCCCTATCCTTCATCTCTGTTAGAAGGGCCTCGCTATTTATGATATTACCGCTAAAGGCAACCGCTATCTCACCAACAGCCCCCTGCCACATCATGGGCTGTCTTTCTTTGAGGCTTACGTGGCCGATACCCATGTTGCCTTTAAAGTTCTCCAATTCATGAGGGGTGAAGGTATTTCCTACCTGACCATAATGGGTTATCAGGTATATTCTTCCTCCATCGCAAGTTGCAATACCACAGAACTGCTGACCTCTGTGTTGAAGGAAGTCAAGACCCCTATAGATATCTTCAACACAGTCCGTCTCTTTAACGATACCAAATACACCGCAGTTATCACCTATTGATTTCATTGGTCGTTTCCTCCTCGGTCCTCCGAAGGCCGATTGATATCTCTATGGTAGCCTTGAAGCGACTTGACAAGCCCGTGGTCACTTTGGTAGGCCTCAATACCCCGAGCAGCAGCCATGGCCGCTGCAAGAGTGGTGATATAGGCAACCTTGTACTTGACAGCAGACTTGCGGATATATGAATCGTCGTACTTGCTCAGTTTACCACTTGGAGTATTGATAACCAGCTGGATCTCCCCGTTTTTTATGGCATCTATTATGTTTGGTCTCCCCTCATGTAATTTGAGTATATGTTCCGATTCAACCCCATGTTCTGCCAAGAATTTATGGGTCCCCTCAGTGGCCTTGATCTTAAAGCCAAGCTTCTTGAATCGTCTGGCAATTTCCGGAACCGCCGATCTGTCTTTTTCTAATACAGTAATCAAGACAGTGCCTTCAGCAGGAAGCCGCTGTTGAGTAGCCTCTTCAGTCTTAAAAAACGCCAGACCGGGGCTTTTGGCAAGCCCGAGAACCTCTCCGGTGGACCGCATTTCAGGGCCTAGGAGGGGATCAACCTCAGGGAACATGTTAAACGGGAAGACCGCCTCTTTGACCCCGAAGTGGGGAATGGCTCTTTGTTTCAGGTTAAGATCGGCAATACTCTTACCGAGCATAATTTCCGTAGCCAGTCGGGCCATGGATATATTGCAGACCTTGGAGACAAGAGGGACAGTCCGCGATGCCCGCGGGTTTGCCTCAAGGATATAGACAGTATCGTGAGCAATGGCATACTGTATGTTTAAGAGGCCAATTACATTGAGTTCTACCGCGATTTTTTTCGTATAGTTGTTGATGGTATCAATATGCTCGGCTGGGATGCTGATAGGCGGAATTATGCAGGCGGAGTCTCCCGAGTGGATACCGGCGAGCTCTATATGTTCCATAATAGACGGCACGAAGGCCTGCCTGCCATCGGCCAAGGCATCAGCCTCTGCCTCGATAGCGTTCTCCAGAAACTTGTCAATGAGAATTGGTCTTTCAGGTGTAACACCAACAGCGGCTGCCACATAGTGCCTGAGCATTTCCTCGTCATATACCACCTCCATGCCTCTTCCGCCGAGCACATAGGATGGTCTGACCATGAGAGGGTATCCGATCTTTTCTGCAATAGCCAGAGCCTCGTCCAGTGTGCTGGCCATTCCGGACTCTGGCTCAGGGATGCCAAGTTTGGCCATCATCTTTCGGAAACGATCCCTGTCCTCGGCCAGATCAATACTCTCCGGCGATGTCCCGATTATCCTGACACCGGCCTCGGCGAGCTCGTTGGCGATATTGAGCGGTGTCTGCCCTCCAAACTGGACAATTACTCCTTCTGGCCCTTCCTTTTCGTATATGCTCAATACATCCTCGACCGTTAGAGGCTCAAAGTAAAGTCGGTCAGATGTGTCGTAGTCAGTTGAGACCGTTTCAGGATTGCAGTTAACCATGATTGATTTGAAACCGAGATCACGTAGTGCAAAAGCTGCATGAACGCACGTATAGTCAAATTCTATGCCTTGACCGATCCTGTTAGGCCCACCGCCTAAGACCATGATCTTGCGACCAGTTTCTCTTTCCACCTTGTCTTGTGCATTGTAAGTAGAGAAATAGTACGCTGCATTCTCTACACCGCTGACCAGCACAGGTTCCCACCCCTCGAGCACCCCAAGAGAGGCGCGCTTCTTCCTGATGTCCTTTTCAGGGATAGTAAGGAGCTGTGCCAGGTAGCGGTCCGCAAACCCATCCCTCTTTGCCTGGATTAAGAGATCATCAGGAAGGGCCTTCCCTTTAAAGCTGAGAATTTTTTCTTCGAGCTCGACAAGTTCTTTCATCTGTTCAATGAACCAGGGTTTGATATAGGTCTTATTATGGAGTTCCTCTACAGGGGCACCCTTCCTGAGCGCCTCATACATGATGAATTGTCGCTCGCTGGAGGGCTCAGTCAACAGATCCATCAACTCCTCTAGAGATTTCTCGTAGAAATCCTTGGCAAATCCAAGTCCATAACGACCATTCTCAAGTGAGCGGATCGCCTTCTGGAAGGCCTCTTTATAGGTTTTTCCGATGCTCATTACCTCGCCAACAGCCCTCATTTGGGTACCAAGTTTGTCGATGGCACCTTCAAATTTCTCAAAGCCCCACCTGGCAAACTTTACAACTACATAGTCACCAGAGGGTCTATACCTGTCCAGGGTACCCTCTCGCCAGTAGGGGATCTCGTCCAGGGTCATGCCAGCTGCTAGAAGTGTAGAGATGCGGGCAATAGGGAAGCCTGTAGCCTTGGATGCAAGGGCTGAAGAACGTGAGGTCCGGGGATTAATCTCGATTACTACCAGGCGGTTGGTCTTCAAATCATGGGCAAACTGGATGTTGGTACCACCTATCACCTGGATGGCCTCTACGATCTTGTATGAATAGTCTTGCATACGCATCTGCAATTCGGGTTCTATAGTAAGCATGGGTGCTGTGCAGTAAGAGTCACCGGTGTGGACTCCCATTGCATCAACGTTCTCTATAAAACAAACAGTGATCATCTGGTTCTTTTTGTCACGTACTACCTCAAGCTCCAGCTCCTCCCAGCCCAGCACCGATTCCTCCACCAGAATCTGGCCGATGAGGCTGGCCGAGAGGCCACGACTTGCCACGGTCCTGAGCTCTTCGACATTATAAACCAGACCACCGCCTGTCCCTCCCATAGTATAGGCGGGCCTGATGACCACCGGGTAGCCAAGCTCTTGAGCGATTGTTTCCGCCTCCTCAGCACTAAAAGCAGGGGCACTGTTAGGCATCTCTATACCCAGCCTCTCCATGGTGGTCTTAAAGGCGATACGATCCTCACCCCGTTCAATGGCATCTACTGCCACACCGATGATCTTGACGCCGTATTTCTTGAGGATCCCCCTTCTGGCCAACTCCGAGGAAAGATTAAGTCCTGACTGCCCCCCAAGGTTGGGCAACAGGGCATCGGGTCGCTCCTTTTCAATAATCTTCTCCATGGTCTCCACATTGAGTGGCTCGATGTAGGTAACATCGGCCATGCCTGGATCGGTCATGATGGTTGCTGGGTTGGAATTGACCAAAACGATCTCATAACCAAGTGAACGAAGGGCCTTGCAGGCCTGGGTACCGGAGTAGTCAAACTCACAGGCCTGGCCGATGATAATAGGGCCGGAACCGATAATCATGACCTTGTGAATATCGGTACGTTTGGGCATTGCCTGTTCCCTTAATTGTAATTAAAAGAGTCAATGTATAGGAAATTATAGTCGGTTCGAAAATAGTATGAAGACAAAAATTTATCAAGCAGTTTCCTTGTATAACAAGGAAAACATTTCTTAATGCTGGGAGTGTTTAGAAATCTACTCCTTCCTTAACATTGAATTTTTGCGCTTCAACACCTTCGAAACGAGGTTTTGAATGAGGAAATTCGATGGGCATTTTCTGGCTGTACTCTAGTTTTTTCTTATCTGTCAGCAGGGCCAGAAGCAAACCTTCATCACGGCAGCGTCCCTCATGTGGGCATTTTTTTCGAGTTTTTTCAAAAAAGTTGAGGGGCGCAAGGCAATTGAATACATTGGCATCTACACTATGTCTACTCCCTTCTAGCTCTCCTCTTGCCGAATAAACATCCCTATTGTAGTTGACATTCTTTTTCATTCGCAGGATTTCCTTGATCAAAGCCAAATCAGAACATCCATCAAATTGGGGGCATGAGCTACAGTGCTCATAGAATTTGAGTGGTGTTTGACAACTGAACTCTGTAGCATGAATTGTTTTTGACCTTCCGGTGTTCATGGTGGTTTCCTTTCGATCTTTTGTTGTTCAGGGTGTTGCACATTTCCCGCGAAGCAGTTTTTAAATCCCTAAGTTTGATACTATGCGGCTCCCATCAGCCATTCAGGTGTTTTATCTTCTAGAGCCTTGTAACCAAAAGCCACACAGGCTGTTTTGCAACAACCGCAGCCTATGCAATTATCTGTGTCCACGTAAATTGAACCCTTTTGTTCCTCAATAGCATGTAGTGCACAAACCCTAAGAGCGTAGCAATCCTTGCAGTTATGTTTACAAATAATGTTGAGCATCTTTATCTCCTTTCATAAATTGAGTTATGCTAAGATCTTGTCGATTTCTTCTTTGTCTGATTCCATAACATAAGGAATACCAGAAACATCGGCCGCCTCTCTGGTTAGCGCTACTAAATCATTGCGGTCAATATATTTAAGGGTAAATTTCCTTGCGCCCGCCATTAGTTGTTGCAGGCCCTGCCGCAGACGATCGATATATGAGTACATTCCAATGGCTCCAGCCGGGAGTTCCCCAAAATCCTTGCCAAAACGCTCTTTTAGTTGAGCGCCAACCGCAAAAAGCCTCAGATAGCCTTCCTCAATATCTTCACCTTCCAGTTCCATTTTTTCAGCCATTAATCTTCCATGTGTCTTACCTACCATGGCAGCTGTCATCATGGCCCTTCCCAGACCGATGGCCTTGACATGAGGTGCTCCAAGGGCTAAGGCCTTGAAGATGTGATCTTCAAGCGAAAGGCCGCCGGCAATGGCAATGGGTGGAATATATGCCCCCTTTTCCCTTAGACGTTCACAGATATGGTAGGTCAGGCATTCAAGCTGGACCGTGGGAATTCCCCATTCATTCATCATCCGCCAGGGGCTCATGCCAGTCCCGCCGCCGGCCCCGTCAACGGTCAATAGGTCTATCTTTGCCTCAGATGAGTACTTGATGGCCCGGGCTAGGTCGGCTGGCCTGTAAGCACCAGTCTTCACGGTTACATATTTGGCCCCAGTATCGCGAAGGCGTTCCACTGATCTATAAAAGGCCTCCTCGTCAACCATGCCCAGCCTTGAATGTCTTTCGAACTCAGTTATTCCTCCGGCCTTGAAGGCCACTTGGGTGGATGGATCTGATGGGTCGGGGAGCACAATATATCCTCGTTCTTTCAGCTGCATGGCCCTCTCCAGGCTCGGGAGCTTCACCTCACCACCGATGTCTTTTGCGCCCTGTCCCCATTTCAGTTCGAAGATCTCAACACCAAGCTTCTGGATAACGTACTCGGGTACCCCAAGCTTGGCGTCTTCCACATTGGCCTGAACAATAACCCCGCCTTTGCCATCGTACCATCTCTTGAATGCTTGGATCCGGCGTTCCATTTCAGGCGACTTAACAACCCTGCCGTTCTTGAACTCTGCCTGGGGGTCCATGCCGCAGATATTTTCACCCGCAACAACAATGACGCCAGAGATTGCAGCCCCAACTGCCATGTCCTCCCAGTTAATCCGGGCGATATCGGTTGACCCAACAGCCCCGGTAAAGCTGGGAAATTCGAGCTTGATTCCTCCATCAGCCCCAACAGGGGTTGTACAGTCCACCATAGGAAAGGTGGCCTTTTCGGAATCAGCCTCAATACCTATGGCCCCTACAGCCGTTCCCTGGATGTTGAAATGGGAAAAATCGACCGGATAATCCTTTTCTGACCCAGCCGTGACCTTACCAAAAGGCTGGGGATAAATTACCTCCCGTCCTTTGAGAGCAGAACGTCCAATTTCGCACGGTCCCTCACATCCATCCAGACAAGTTGCACAAATGCCTGAAAGGGGAGCAGGTTCTACCCGTGTTGTGGTTATGGTGGCAGCACTTCGGTTTGGTTTGCTAAATGACATAATGAATCCCTCCCCTTGTTAATTAACCCCACTCAAAACAACTAAAAATAAAAAATCCACAGTCTACGCTTTGGTAGACTGTGGACCTCATTGTCTCGTTCAGCAATACGCCCCTGTATTACTGCTAATTAAGATATAGGATTTTTATATTACCAAATAAATCTTTTGTCAAGAGCTTTTTGCATATTTTCGTCCCAGCTACATATCCTGGGAGATGATAGTCGGTTCGTCTTCCAGATTCAGATCGGAAGTGACGGTCTGGATTGGGCTGTGCTTGCCATTTCCGGTCAAATATTTCTGTGCCGTCCCAAGTGTTTAATCGAGTCCTATGACTTGAAAATAGTTGGATTACGGTGAGTCAATTTATCCCAAGTAACAAATAGCACTGTGACTCTGGGGGTCTGCAACAACCCTCGCATATGCCCCCTCAGTTACTTTCGGGACGTCAAAGACGTACACTACATTTTCAAACTCGCCACTTTCTGGCAACAAATCAGTCAAAATATTTGCAGAGCCTTCAAAAAACGAGCTGTTAAACATGGTCTCAGGGTCATCAGGATAAACCGGTAGGTAAATGATTTGACCTTCCACGAGATCCTGAAAAAAGTGCGTCCCGTAAGACACTTCGGGAACGTGGCCAGAATCTTCGCGAGCAATTTCAACAAGAACCGCCGTATTGTCAATATCTGCATAGCTCACATTGACACCAAGGTCAATGTTACCGCTGCCCCACCTGCCTGGACCCATCATCAATAATTTACCGGCCACAAGGCGTGGATGCCCATTGAGGCGCCCTACTACCCGGCCCACTGACCTCTTAAGCTCCATTGATGTGATTTCAGCATAAGATCGAGGGTCTATGTAAATAATATGTTGGATTTGACTGACCACTCCGCCACTTATAACTCTTGTGGCCTTAAAGAGGGTGCGCTCGTTAGGGATGTTTTCAGGTATCTCTAGAGGACCTGATAACCCCGGGAGCCATAGAGGCCTGCATTGTAGTAAATTGACTCTAACACGCCCTCCAGAATCCACAGATGCGGTAAACTCTGTGTCTACTGGGTGGCCGTAAGCCCTGTCCAGCCTCTCCAGAATATTTCCCGTAATTTTGACGAAATTTGTACCGCTGATGAGCTTGTTAAAGGTCAGCACGAGTTCTTCTCCCGAATCCGGGTGGATCATGCCGTAGGGATCATGCAAGTATCCATCCTTCATTATGGATACAAACAGGTGAATATTTGGATATTCGTCTTTGGAAATTACTTCAGCAGTGGGCAAAGTCACGAATCGATTCGTTTCAAGATCGAGAAGGTCTATTTCGTGCTGAGAATACTTGGCTATTTCCATACCGACCTCGGGCCTGAGCTGAGGATGGCTAGCTGCAATCATTCTTGGGTAGTCACCACCTACCCTGTTTACCGCACGAGTTCCCAAACCAAATACAAGGCGAATAACACCCTTATTGGAATCTATGCGATTCGTCCATGCATAGAGATTCCGTGAGAATGCTACCCCTGCAAGGCTCGGAAAAAAATAATGCCTATAGGGAATTCCTGACACTCGCTGAACCAGGATAGCCATCTGTTCATCACTTTCGCCCAGCCCCCGCCTTCGGCGATAGGAAAGGGCATCAGGGCTCAAGGTGCTTGCATACACAAGCTTAACCGCATGCAAAAAAACCTCTAATCTCTCATCAGGGCTACCCTGGTTGGCACAAAATTCGCTTCGATATTTGCCTGCAAATGAATTTCCGAAGCTATCTTCAAGCAAGCTACTGGATCTTACAATAATCGGTGCCTGCCCAAAGTAGTCCAGCATGTTGCGGAACTGTTCCGTTATTTCTGTGGAGAACCTGCCTGCCAGGAAGCTCTGTTCGACCTCTTCAAATTCTTCACGTGATAGCTGGGAATTCCTTGATAGCTTCAGGCGGAGCCTAAACAAGTCGTTATGCACAAGGAAGGTGAAAAACACGTCTGAACCGATGTAGAAGGAGTCATGGTCTTCCAGTACCTGTAAGAAATCTATTTCACCATCTTCCTCCAAAAGAATGCGTCTGGCCAGCAGCATCCCAGCAGCCTTTCCCCCAATCCTCCCAGATCCGATCATGCGGTCCCTAATGCTGTACAGGTCTTCCAGGGTAAAATAGGAATCCGCTAATCTGTTAAACCCCGGATGATTCCCGATCAACATCCGTGAGAATTCTTCTTTAAGTGCCAGGATCTCAGGCACCATCTGGCGGGAGTCTTTATCGGCTTCGCGATATTGAATCAGCCTGTTGTAGACACTGTCCCACGGGGCAATTGAGCTTTCCATGGCTCCCAGCGGTTTTTTACGTGCAGTCGCAGATACTTCTGCTGCCTCACCGCTTTGGAAAACCGGCTGCCAGCTTTTTTCAGTAACCACATGGGGCAGGAACATTTGTGGAGAATAGCGGTCCCAAACCTTCAATGGGTGTATGTACATCCTGCCCTTTATACGGTATACGTCGATAAGCACCTGTGTGGTGTCCCGAATCCTGGCAACAGCACTGTGGGCATGTTGACCACGTGTCAGAGCAAAGTAGGCAACTGTATCTAGCTCACGCAGGAACGGGCACGATATCTGGAAGAAATTAGCCAGCAACTCATCTGTTGCCCACTCCTCCACGAGGGCTGACAAGTTGTCGAGTAAAAAGAATTTCTTGTCCGCCCATTCCTCAATCGCCCTGTGTACCTCGGCACTGAAAAAGTCGAAGCCATGCCTCGGATCTACCCCTTTGATCATAAGGCCCCGGCGGGGCCCGATAATCGGGGGATGAGGTGCAAACCGCAGATAAACGCAGTTACCGCTATCACGTATCGCCTGGTCTGCAAAAGGCTCTACGAAATATGAGTAGTCCTTTAGGTTGTCTACCTGCCATACAACATTATCCCCCAAACGAAGCCCCTTAAGGACTTCATCCAGAGCTGCTATTCCGCTGTTTACTACTTTTGATTCCATTTCCAATGTATTGCTTTCCTCATGTTAAACCCAGCCACGAAGCTTACAGGCTTCGGCAACCCTGGCTACAGACACCAAATAGGCGGCCTGACGCATATTGATTTTTTTGTTTTGGCTCATTTCATAGACACTTTTGAAGGCGCGGCTCATTTTTTCTTTCAGTCTCCAGTGGATTTCCTCTATTTCCCAGTAAAGGTTATAGGTATTCTGGACCTGTTCCAGGTAGGAGACAGTCACGCCCCCAGCATTGGCCAGGAAATCGGGCAATACGATTACCCCTTTGTCATAAAGGATATCATCGGCTTCCGGTGTTGTGGGACCGTTGGCCAATTCACAGAGGATCTTACACCGTAGCCTGGGAGCGTTTTCTCCTGTAATAACATTTTCCAATGCAGCAGGAAAAAGGACCGCAACCTCGAGCTCAAGCACCTGTTCATTGCTTATCTCTTCCGCCCCGGGAAACCCATTGACTCTGCCACTCTTGAGCTTATGTTCAATAAGCGCCTCCACATCCATACCGTTGGGGTTGCAGATGCCTCCTTTGGAATCCGAGGCAGCCACCAGCTTAAGGCCGAGAATCTTCTCACCCAGTCGGGCTGCATGCTGACCGGCATTGCCAAAACCCTGGATAGCCATCGTCTGTCCCTTTAGATCTATACCGTAAGCTGTAGCCGCTTCCTGAGTCACATAGATCCCGCCTCTGGCCGTAGCATCACCACGTCCCTGGGACCCACCCAAGGGTAAGGGTTTTCCTGTGATCACACCTGGATGTTTTTCACCCATGATCGTTTCATATTCATCCATCATCCATGCCATAATTTGCGGGGTGGTGTAAACATCAGGGGCAGGGACATCCTTGGCGACGCCAAGAGACCTCGCTATAGCCCGCATGTAGGCACGAGCCAATCGCTCTTTTTCAGTCTCGGATAGTTCCTTAGGGTTACAAATAATTCCTCCTTTACCGCCCCCTAAAGGGATGTCGACCACGGAGGTTTTCCAGGTCATCCATGCCGCAAGAGCGCGTACCGTATCGACAGTTTCATCCGGATGCCAGCGGATGCCTCCCTTAGCAGGGCCACGGGCGGTGTTGTATTGGATGCGAAAGGCATGGAAGATCTTAGTGGAGCCGTCATCCATTTTAACAGGAATTGTAACCTTCAATTCTTGCATAGGCCAACGGAGAAGTTCATGGGTACTCCTATCTAGGCCAAGCTTTTCGGCAGCATCGTCCAATTGCTTCTGAGCAATGCTAAAAGGATTCAATTCTTTTTTCATTGTTACTCCTTTCTATTTCATCTTATTAAACTCTCAGTACTGCTGGTGATTAGAAATAAAGACCAATTCTGTTTTGTTACATCAGGTTGTAGTCTGGCAAAGTAGCCTTAAACCCTACGGTGAAGTTTCATTGCTTCGAGCACAACGTCAACAGCGAGTGCCCAGATGCTTTAATTAGTTCCTGTAGCGAAAGGTAAAAAAACTATTAAAATCAACATATTATAAGCATTTTGGCCTCGACAATTGTGAGGGAGTTTGCTATATTCTTATTGCAATATCAACACGTTAAGCAAACCATACCCCAAAAAAGGAGACCAAAATGCGTAAGAGAATTGTAGCACAAAGAACTCTTTTTGACCAGGCCATTGATTTACTCGTCCAAATATTCAAACCGAGCAAGAAGTTGGAAAAGATGAGCGCCATTGTTGATGCAAATCCGGATATTGTAGCGGCGGTTCACGCCGACTTAACAGAAGATTCAACCGATTCAGGTTCCCATGGTATGAGTGCACAACGGGTTCTTCGTTGTGCTG
>JABXJY010000205.1 GCA_013375385.1 Desulfobacterales bacterium | reverse complement strand
TCATATAGAGGGTGTCTAAAAGGGCTTTTTCCGGCTCGGTAATATGGACATCCTCTGCCTTTATTTGCCCAAAACGGAAAAGGGATGGTTCTATACGTCGATAGATGAATTCGGTATTGTCTGTTTCACAGCGGTAACTGCTTAGTGCTGTAGAAAAGACTGTTTGGGGAACCTGAACGATCAACCCCCAATAGTTGAGTGCTGTTTCCAGGGAAATAACCGACGGTTGATGAAGGGCATTGGCCAAAGAAAAGAAGGAATACCTCCGGTTGACTAGGGTATAGAGATCACGTCGCAGGCGTATGAGGATACCCCTCTCAACAAGTCTGGAAGCGGTAGTCCTCGCACTCTCCCTGGTGATGCCAAATGTAGCCTGAAGGGAGGAGAGTGTAAAAAAGGGCGTATCAGCACTGAGCAGCCTCGATATACTATTCTTAGCCATGACAAATTACGTTTAAGATAAATAATCGAATCTGTTTATTTTCTTATATCCTTCTTAAAGCTCCGTGTCAAGCCCTCAAACAGTTAATCAACACTATATCAACATAGCGGACTTTTAATCCGTTGGTCGCGTGTTCGATTCACCCACGGCCCACTGAGCATTACATCCTCAGGAGAAGGCATTATTTCAACAGTTGCCACACAACAAATCTGATCGCGTCCGCATCGTCTAGCCAGGTCCAGGACATCCCGCCGTCATGGCGGGGCAGCATCCCGCCTTGCGGGATTGGGGACGCCAGCCTGTATTATTCAAGGGATTCGTTAATCACTTATCGAGAGTCTGACCCTTCAGGCTAGAACCTGCGAAAAAGTCAGACTCGTCGCGATAGAAGGTTGTTTTCTTGCTTCCCCTGTGGAATGCGGAGCCATTCCCCTGAGCAGAGGTCCCCTTAAGGGATGCCATCTTTCTGCAGTTCATAGCATGTTTTGACTTTTTTTCATCTTATTGAAAAATAGTCTTGACTATTTTTCATTTTAATGAATAATAGTCGCTATGGAAACGAGAGAGCCTTATTTGAAAATCTGGCAGGAGCTCGCAAGCGAAAAAAGCATGGTTTTTCTTGTCGGACCGCGCCAGGTAGGTAAGACCACGCTCGCCAAGATTATTTCAAGGTCTTTTGTGAATAATCTCTATTTCAGCTGGGATATTCCGCAAGACAAAACCCGCCTTATGGAGAATCCCACTTTTTTCCAAGAGATTAAGCGCCGCGATCCATCAACTCCCCTGATTATATTCGATGAGATCCACAAATACAGAGACTGGAAGAACTATCTCAAAGGCGTCTACGACCAATTCTATGACCGGTATCAATTCCTCGTCTCAGGAAGCGGCAGACTTGACATCTATCAAAAAGGCGGGGACTCGCTGGCTGGTCGCTATTTTCTCTTTCACCTGTGGCCTTTTACCATTGCCGAACTTGGAAAGAGAAACCTCACCATAAATGACTTTTTGGGGAATCCTATAGAAATCAGTATGGAAGGTGGTGAAACGCTTAAAGAGAAGTGGTCGCGGCTATCCACGCTAAGTGGTTTTCCTGAACCCTATCTGGCTAACCGGATGGCAACTTACCGTCGATGGTCAAACACCTATTCCAATCAATTGATTCGGGAGGATATTCGCGACCTCACAGGCATCAAATCTGTGGGCGATATGGAGACGCTCTATCTTTTGCTCCCCTCTAAGGTTGGCAGCCCTCTCTCGATTAAATCGCTCACCACCGATTTGAAGGTATCCTATAACTCGGTTCGAAGCTGGCTCTCTATCTTCGAAAGATTTCTCTTGATTTTTAGTATCTCCCCATGGACTGAAAGAATTGCTCGGGCCATTCAAAAAGAACGCAAGGTCTATCTGTGGGATGCGCCCCGCATAGAAGATCCAGCTACCCGGTTTGAAAACATGGTCGCCATGGAGCTGTGGCGCGCGGTGAAGAATTGGAATGATCTGGGCTATGGACAGTTCTCACTGCACTTCATAAAGAACAAAGAGCAGCAGGAAGTTGATTTCTTGATTGCCAATGGGCGTAAACCGCTTGTCTTGATAGAGGCCAAAATATCAGAGACCCAACCATCTTCCACTCTCAAAAGATTTCAAAACGCTCTGAACATACCCGCAGTTCAGCTCATAGGTGAGGATGAGGGATATCGAATGTTTCCGAACAATGGCCAATCTATTCTTGTCGCTCCAGCGTACCAGTGGCTCTCCCAGTTGCCTTAATTCTCAGCCAATCTTGCGAGGAATAGAGACCCCTTGTTAGTTGAAAAGTGACAAAGAAAATATTATATTTACAGGAATCGAGCAGCCATTCGGCTGGTGTAATTATCAGATAACCTAAATTCCCACACCTTTGAAGGAGGGCTATGAAACTGCAAGATAAGGTCGCTATAGTCACCGGTTAGCTCCCCTTCAAAACCCAGTGTATTTCTCCTTCGCTTTTTTCAACCCGTTCCACAAGCCCTTGGACCATGAGAGACTCCAGTCTACTTGAAAGCTCTTCCCTTGTCACACACTCTTTCAGGGCATCGTCTTCTCCAAGCTCGTACCATAGTTCTACAAGGTCCAAACTTTGATACAGAGAAAGCTTATGTAAAATGATTCGATCAATTGCATCTATACGATTATCTCCTTCCATTCGAACTCCTCATATGCACAACGTTAGCTGTTGAGGATTTCTTCAACCTGTGCCTTGTCAACATCCATCACATACTGAATCCCGCTGATATCGGCAGCCTTACGGGTCAAGGCGGCTACGTCGTCTCGCGATATGTGCTCCACAGAAAACTTCCTGCTTCCGGCCATGAACTGACGCAGCCCTTGAGCCAGCCGCTCGTAGTAGGTATAAAGACCGAGGGCCCCGGTTGGGAGCTCCTCGAACTCCGCGTCTCCCAGTTCCTTACGGAGGGAAGCAGCGGTCACGAAAATCTCATCTTTCGAATTGCCGAAACGCCTAATGTACACGGGAATCTGGTGGTTGTCGATTGTACATCCGATAGTCTTGCCAACCATCGCGGCTGCCATCGGGCTCCGGGCCATACCGATGAGTTTCACAAATGGGGCACCCATTGCTAGCCCCTTGAATATCTGATCCTCGAAAGTGAATCCGCCCCCCACTGTCAAGGGAGGCACATACTTCCCTTTTTCAGCAAGGTATTTGGCATACCGGTACAGAAGCGAGTGGAGCTCAACAGGCGGCACACCCCACTCGTTCATCATTCGCCAGGGGCTCAAGCCCGTACCACCTCCAGCACCGTCAACGGTGAGAAGATCGAGCTTATATTTAGACGCAAAGGATATCGCCCGGGCCAGGTCGGCCGGCCGATAAGCACCGGTTTTGAGGAAGATGTATTTTGCACCTGCTTTACGCAGTTCTTCTACCCTTTTTGCGAAAGATTCCTCGGTGATCATACCCACGCGTGAATGTCGCTCGAACTCCTTGAAAGCCCCACGCTCGAATGCCTTGATCACATCTGGATTCGTTGGATCCGGAAGCATGATGTAGCCGCGGGTATAGAGCATCTGGGCCTTCTTCAGGTCGCTTATCTTGACTTCACCCCCTATATCCTTTGCCCCTTGTCCCCACTTGAGTTCAACGCACTCCACCCCAAGTTCTTCGATGCTATACTCATGTACCGACAGGCGGGTGTCCTCGATGTTCGCCTGAACGATGATGGCTCCGTAGCTGTCGCGTTGGTAATCCTGATAGAGCTTCACTCGGCGCTTTAGATCCACGGTATCAACCACTCGGCCGTTTTTGATTACAGCTTCAGGGTCCATACCGACGACATTCTCGCCGATGGTTAGGCCGGTACCCGCTAGCGCAGATCCGATCGCCAACCCCTCCCAGTTATTTTTGGCAATGGCTGTGGAGCCCATGGCAGAAATGATCCATGGATAGCGAAATCGTATATTTTTATCATGACCTATGACGACTTCAAGATTTACACGCGGAAAGATGGCCTTATCGCTGTTGGCCTCAATTCCGTAAGCTCCAACTACGGTTCCCATGATGTTGAAGTGTGAATAGTCAACGGGGTAGCTCTTCTCAGCAGCGGTAGTTATGACCCCAAATGGCTGTGGATAGATCACCTCGTGGCCTCGGTAGGCTGACTTTCCTATCTCGCACATGCCGATGCAGCCGTCCACGCATGTCACGCACATGCCAGAGGTAGGTACCACCGAACCCTCTGTCCTGTTCTTTGTCAGTGTTGCAGCTGAAGCGTTTACTTTGGAGAGTGACATGGTTTTTTCTCCTTTCCACCATCAATCTTTTTTTATTTCACAGGCAACGCAGGGTTGCATGTAGCACATCATATCATCGAACTGGTCCTTCTCGA
Organism: Desulfobacterales bacterium; assembly: GCA_013375385.1. Classification (GTDB taxonomy): domain Bacteria; phylum Desulfobacterota; class DSM-4660; order Desulfatiglandales; family B25-G16; genus JABXJZ01. The sequence continues at coordinate 511 of JABXJY010000205.1, read as the reverse complement.
TGCATGGGGGCGCCAGGTTTTCGCACCCTCCGCAAATGGCCCTTTCGGGCTCCGTATAGGTACATCTGAGTTGGCATGCCGGACAGATATACATACATGCGCCGCACAGCCGACATATCTCTGACTGGATGTCAAACGGCGCGCCGATACTCCGATTTTCGCCTCGCCCGCGAAAACCAATAGCCTTGGCCATCATCTGCTCCTCGCACATTCGCACGCACAGCCCACACAGGATACAGTCCTCGTACTCCTGCCTGAAACGTTGCTGCCGAACCCCGTACGCCGCAGCCAGGTCCTGGATCGTCTTTGACTGCGGGCACGAGGCCAACAGGAGTTCTAAGATCATCTTGCGAGCTCTGATGACCCGCGACGACGCCGTCCGAACCTTGAGCCCCTCCTCAGCCAGATAGGTGCATGAGGAAACGAGCTTCGCATTTGGACCTTCCTGGATTTCCGCCACACAGAGCCGACAGGCGCCGTAGGGCGAAAGCCCGTCCTTGTGGCACAGGGT
>JABXJY010000470.1 GCA_013375385.1 Desulfobacterales bacterium | reverse complement strand
GCCGGGGAGACCTATCTCATTGCCGGCGGTGGTGCCTTTATCACCGCTCACGGTCTCGGAGGCAAAAGCTGGATAAAGGAGTTCAGCCTCCTGGCCAGAGACGGGGCAGCTTCAAAGCCTTCGGAGCAGTGAACAGCCAGGGTGAGGTCCATCTGGCCATTTGCGAGATAGATGGAGATGGTCACGACGAGATTGCCGCCGGTCAGGGTGAAGGCGCAAAGTCATGGGTCAAGCTCTTTGAGGTTGATAGCTCGCTGGTCAGCACCTTCAAAGCTTTCGGTGCAGCTAACACCAACGGTGAGTTCCATCTGACCATAGGCAACTTTGATGGAGTCCCTTCCGACAACGAGATAGCCGCAGCCCAGGGCGAAGGTGGAAAGTCGTGGATAAAGGTCTTCGAGACCGATGGCACCTTCCTCACCAGCTTCAAAGCCTTTGGTGCTGCTAATGCTCAAGGGGAGGTCCATCTGGCCTCAGGCGACCTGGATAACAATGGGGTTGATGAGATAATCGCCGCTATGGGAGAGGGGGGCAGCTCCTGGGTGAAGATATTCAGCCATGAGGGAACCATTATCCGCTTATTCAAAGCCTTTGGAGCGGCGAACGGTGGTGGTGAGTTCCATCTGACCATAGGGAACTTTGATGCCGACCCTGATGTAGAAATAGCTGCCGCCAGCGGCTACGATGGGAGCAACCTGGTCAAGCTGTTTGATAAGGATGGCAGCTTTATCGGGAAGTTTAAGGCTTTTGGTGCTGCTGTCAACCCCAACGGTGAGGTGCAGATAGCTACGGCTGATATAGATAACGACGGCATTGATGAGATACTCTGCGCTCACGGTGAGGGAGGAAATTCTGTGGTCAGGGTGTTCAAGGCGGATGGCACCTTCATCCGCAGCTTCAAAGCCTTCGGTGGAGTAAACGCCCAGGGCGAGGTGCACTTAGGCAGGAGCAATTACTGATAGACTTACTTTATAGATAATAAAGGATTAGCTCCTGGTTGAAGCTATAATGCTGACAGAAATTTTGGTTGGTTGAAGTGCATATCTGCTAAGACAATCTAATGAGTAAAAGTTATAGATATTTTTACCAGAAAGGCAATTCTTTCTCAA
>JABXJY010000204.1 GCA_013375385.1 Desulfobacterales bacterium | reverse complement strand
CAGCGCCTGATCTTTAGAAGCCTCTCTCCTGTATATTACCGCCACCCCGATTGCACTGTAATTCCACGGCAGAGTTTGCCTTGATAGAGGATGACCGGATACTGGTCAGGAGCAATTGCCTGAAAAAACATTCTAATTCTTAATGGCCATTACCCTTTCCATTTTTAATGTAATAAGGAGTAGAGCATTTCTATAAGAATTATCATAACCTTGTGCTATCGATCTGTAATTCCCGAGATATCTAAAATGCTTTGATATGATTTTCATATCTTCAGCATCGTCGACCGCTATCATGCAATTCTAAACTGCTTTTTTTCTGATCAAATCCGTTTGCTCCCGGGTTCTAGAAAGCGAGTCGATAGGATACTTACATACCCCCGGGGTTAGATTGAAAATGGAAGGGCGGATGGTGAAAGGCGTAAGGCTCAAGACAAAAATCATTTGCTGAGAACATAGCGCATAGCGATAAGAAGCTCAAAGCTGAGACTTCAAAAGGATCACTAAAGCCGATTGCCATGTTGAAGTGCTTAAAGGAGCTTCTGCTTCACCCCATCAGTTCATTCCTTTGAGATTTGTTGAGGCTCAGAAATAAGAGGTGGGAGGTCTTCTTTTATTGTTTTCCAGAGGATGTGCAGATTGATGTCAAAATAGGCATGAATAAGGCGATTCCTCATACCAATGATATTTAACCATGGTATTTGAGGTAGTTCTTCGCGGGACTCGTTCGATATCTTGGCTGCTGCTTCTCCAATAATCTCAAGCACTTAACAAGCGCAGGTACCAGTTTTCGATCTGTGTCAAGAGAGCTTCTTGTTTTATGCTGACAGAATGCATTTGCTTCTCTCGCTGCATCCAGCATATGACGAAGGCGTATCAAATCATCTTTCCGCATATTGTACCTTTGCTGAGTTACAAACCTCCTCTCTGAAATAGCGGCTTAGATCTTGGGCTGTCCGTATATCGACTTTTCGGCCGAGGATTTCAGTTAACTCAATTTCCATGCCAGCCAATTTTATGAGGCCGGGTATGTGGTCTGGATCGAACTCAACGAGGATATCCAGATCACTTTCAGGGTTGAAATCACCACGGAGTACAGAACCAAAAAGAGATAACCTCCGGATATAGTGTTTCCTGCAGAATTCCTCTATTCTCTTTTTGGGCATTTCAATTTGTGCTCGTTCTATCATTATTACATCTCGCCATATGTTTTTTAAGAAAAGATATCATATTTCGGTTTTTCAATCAAATAATCTGATAAGTGGGCGCAAGGCTTAAGACACAGGGCACAAGGCACCCCAGTGGAATATGCCCCCTGTTCAATAACAGCAAGGGCTTCCGCCTGAAGGCGGAAATTGCACGGGGTAAACATGGGGTATGGGGTATTGAGTTAAAATAAAGGCGGAAAATAAAAATTTCGATTTAAATCGAAAGTTTTTGACATTAATTTCGATTTGATTTAAAGATATATCCATGGAAGCCCTTTACTACACCTTTAATTCCTGGTGGGAAGGAAAAGATTTTGAATCCGGCATAGACAGGCCTGATTACCTGGATCATCTTCCTGACACACTCAAGAGAAAGCAGGTTGAGGTGATAATCGGGAGCAGAAGAATCGGGAAGACTACCTTGATCAAACAATATATCAAGAAACTCCTTCAAGGTGGGGTATCGGGAAACGATATCTTTTATTTGGCCCTCGATCATCCGTCGTCGGCGAGCCTTCCCATATCAGGGCATCTGAAGAATATGAGAAGGATGTTCATGCACGGGCGTGAGAAGAGGCTTTTTCTCTTTCTCGATGAGGTACAGGAGAGTCCCAATTGGGAGCTCGAGCTCAAGGGCGTTTATGATATGGAAAATCTCAAGATCTTCTGTACCGGCTCGACCTCGGCTCTCATAAAAGCGCAGGGGGGTCGACTAACAGGTCGACAGATAATTACTACCCTCTATCCGCTCAGCTTTGGAGAGTTTCTCCTATTCCAAGGGCAGAGGCCAAGTTTGAGCGAGGATTATAAGTACGAAAAGCTCGTTGAGGACTACTTGGCACTTGGCGGTTACCCGGAACAGGTGCTCAATCCCTCAGTGGAGTATATGAGTAACCTCCTTGATGATATTCTCGCGAGGGATCTTATCAGGCTTTACCCAATTAAGAAGGCGTTTGCCCTGAAAGACCTTATGCGGTTACTCGCTTCTTCGGTGGGTTCACGCACGAGCTTTAACAAGCTCGCTAAGGTTCTGGGATTGTCGCTTGATACGGTAAAGGAATACATAAACTACCTTGAATCTGCCTTTCTGGTAATGCCAGTGGAGAAATGGACTACCTCCTATTCAGAGAAGGTCTATGCACAAAAAAAGGTCTATCTCTGGGACACGGGTATTAAAACGCTTCTTACCGGCCCATCCGATGAGGGCAGTAAGGCGGAAAATGCAGTTTTTATGGAACTGCAAAGAAAGCGGATATCCTGTGGATATTTCGCCGAGAGCGAAAAGGAAGTTGATTTTATCACGGGGGCTACAGGGAAGCCGTGCCCAGTTGAAGTAAAATATGTCTCGTCGTTTGACTGGAATGATAGACGCTTTTCCGGAGTGAAGCTGTTTTTACGACGGTTTCCGAATACCAAGAGAGTGCTTCTTATTACAAGGAATGTTGAAACGGAACTTAAGCTAGATAGCAGGGATATCTCAGTAGTACCGCTATGGAAATTTCTCCTATCGTGTGAGGCATATGTGAGCTGTGAGCAGGTGTGACGCATTAGATGGAGGGACGGAAGGGGGTATGAGATGCTGGGCGTAAGGGGTGTGGTAAAAGCCTTTGCTGGGTGCTAAGAGCTGACAAGGTTCTTAAATATCTCTGGGATTAACTCGCGAAATGTGATTTCTCAGATATTGATAACATTGGGCCAGTGGCTGTTGCCGTGTTCCTTTATGGAGACCGCAATGATGATCTTCAGGCCAAAGTTGTGGGTTTTGGTTGGCGAGCTCCTTAGAAAATGCCAAATTGGCCAAAGCTGAGATAAAAATGCCTAATTCAAGTGAATTGCCTGTAAAATGCCAAGAGTGTGCCAAATCAGCAGCAAGCATGATACATAACAAGTGTCGTTTCTGTAGAGAGATAGATTTTTCCGAAGCGATTTTGTGCCATTTAAACAGGAGCACGCAAGAGAGATCGGATTTTCAATGCCATGCATTCCAGCCATTGCTCAAAGTGGTGAGTCCATCTGGACATGAAGACCTTGGTTCATTTGACGAGACCAAAGAACGTGACAGAAATGAGCCACTTCAAAGATGGCTCAGTTCTGACAAGATGAAATATCACAAGGCATTGGCGGTACAGAAGTTGAACCGTGACCCGGAGGGGGTGTTTGAAGATCTCAAATATCACTTCGCATGGAATGTGGTTTACAGGAGGCCGGTTTTTAGCCCCCTCGAGGATTATTTGAACTTCATTGGCAATATCTTCTTCAAATGTAGCGAACTCATTGGGGGATTTGTGAATCTGATCGCGCTCGCCTCGGACCACGTGCATCTATATATGGAATCCGATGGAAGTCGCTCGGTAGATTCAATGGTACGAGAGATTAAACGATTCTCAAGTAATGCCATCCTGTCCAATCCCGGCATAAGATCGAAGCTTGATGAAGGATCGGAGATGTGGGATCTAGCTTATTTCTCACAGACTGTGGGCTAACATAACCTTTTTTCTGAATAAATCTATCTTCTCAAGATCTATTCTGGCACTGAAAGAAAAGCAAAAGGGAGTTGCTTGCGATTCAACTATATCCCGTGAAGATTATCCATACATCTGAACGCCCCCTCTATTTTAAGTTGCCCCCCTCATAGGAAAGTAGTATGTAACAATTCCATGGGATCTCCTTCCATTCTAAAAGGCGCTCGCCTCCAGCAGAACCAGAATGTGGGCATTATCGCACCATCGAGCCCTATCAGCCAATCCGAGATATCAGATGGATTAAAGCTCTTAGAGTCATTTCCTTTAAAGGTGAGACCGGGAGAGCACCTCCTTGATCGCTTGAATTATCTGGCTGGTTCCGACGATGACAGGTTGTCCGATCTTCATCAGATGTTTTCCGATCCTGACATAAAGGCAATATTCTGTGCCAGGGGCGGATATGGCTCAGCAAGGCTTCTCAATAGAATTGACTTTGACCTGATACGAAAAAACCCGAAGATAATAGTCGGTTTCAGCGATCTAACCGCCCTTTTGATTGCGATATACAAACAAAGCGGCCTGATTACCATCCACGGACCTACCCTCTCGGATCTTCCTAAAGACAAGAACTGGCCAAATTTGTCCAGGCTTATTACCACCTCTCACAGGCCTCAGGTCTTCTTTAGGCAGGGAAAAATAATAAAAGATGGTAGTGCTAGCGGCATACTTTTGGGCGGCAATCTTTCAACCGTATGCTCTCTTTTGGATACCCCCTTTTTACCCTCCTTTGAGGGTGTGATCCTTTTTTTAGAAGAGAAGGGGGAATCTCCTTACAGGTTGGACCGGATGCTCACCCACCTTTTACTGAGTGGCCGGTTAGGCCTGTTATCGGCCCTTATTATCGGTGAAATTGAGGATTGTGGGGAAAATGAGATTATCAACAGTTTGCTTGAGGAGCGACTCGGTGACCTTGACATACCAGTGGTGACAGGCTTGCCTGTTGGCCATGGCGTTGAAAACATAGCTCTGCCCCTTGGCCTTCCAGCTCTCCTTGATACCGAAAGGATGCTCCTTGAGGTAAAAGAATCGGCTGTGTCTCGTGTTTGAGGTTGTAAGATATGTGATTTGCGATGTGGGATATGCGATATGGAGTGCGCATATCGTACATCATAACTAACTTT
>JABXJY010000469.1 GCA_013375385.1 Desulfobacterales bacterium | reverse complement strand
AGGCTGACCACCCAGATGGCTGACCTGGTGAACGAAACCCTCAAGCCGATGGGGGTCATGGTGGTCATCGAAGCGGAGCACCTGTGTATGTCTATGAGGGGGGTGAAGCGTCCCCATAACAAAGTGGTCACCTCCGCCTTGCATGGAGTCTTCCGAGAAAACAGGGTCACCCGCCAGGAAGCGCTTGAGTTGTTTAAATAGCCTGGAGAAAGAGCCGACCCCTGCCCAAAATATGATGAAAAAGTATTTTTCATAACCGCTAACACCTAATTCCCAAGGAGGATGATATGACCGGAGAAAAGGAAATAACCATTGAGCAGTTTCTGGATGTTCACCTGAAAGCAGCCAAGGTGATATCGGCTGAAAGGATAAAGGACTCCCGGAAACTCCTGAAACTGGTAATCGACCTGGGAACCGAAGAGCGAACTGTAGTGGCAGGCATTGCCGAAACCTATACTCCTGATGAGATTCAGGGAAAGACCATAATTGTCTGCACCAACCTCAAGCCCGCAAAATTAATGGGAGTGGAATCCCGGGGGATGGTCCTCGCCGCCGTGGTAGATGACCAGGCGATTATGGCAGTCTTCGACCGGGAAGTACCACCCGGGGCGGTGGTGCGGTAAAAATACCTCCTATGGAGCTCATAGACTCCCACGCCCATCTCGATGCAGGGCAGTTTGCTTCAGACCTGCCTCAGGTACTGGAGCGCGCCCGGCAGAAGGGAGTAAGATATATTGTCACCGTGGGCACCGACCTCCTCAGCTCCATCAGAGCTATAGAGATTGCCAACCGTTATCCCTTTGTGTATACCTCAATTGGCATCCACCCGCACGATGCCGACAAGGCGGGGGAAGCCGATTTAAAAAAACTTAAGGATTTAGCCCGCTCGCCGAAGGTGGTCGCCATAGGGGAGACGGGGCTCGATTATTACCGCAACTACTCCCCCCGTCCCGCACAAAAGCAACTGTTCAGAGACCTCATCAAAATGGCAAAAGAGGTCGGTCTTCCTCTCATCTTCCACCAACGCCATGCCCAGGATGAGCTGACCGCCAGCATGGACGAAGAAGAAGCATGGGAGGTGGGGGGTGTAATGCACTGCTTCTCCGGCAGCGAAGA
>JABXJY010000468.1 GCA_013375385.1 Desulfobacterales bacterium | reverse complement strand
TGGCTGCCCCCCTGCCCCTGATTCGTCAAGCCTGTCAAGCTCCCTCTGTGTTTTCTTTGCTTCAAGCTCATACCCAACTTTCTTCGCTTCATACTTTTTTTCCAAAGCTTCTGACCTTTTGTCTTCAAGGTCTACTCTTGCAGTACCTCCGATTCCTCGCTTGCGCTCGAAGCCGTGCATAATTTCACCCAATTGTGTCGTCACAATCACCTCCCCGACAGCCCTTCCAACGGGTTTTTTCACATCCTCCAAACGACGAGTATCCATACGTTTCGCCATTACTCTCACACCCTAACAAGTCCCACTTGCAACCCCCGGTCCTTAAAATATTCAATAACCGTATCGGTAACGAACTGCTCTATGGTGGCCTTATAGGGCTTACCGAGAGCCCCTCTAGTAGCCAAAGCGTAATACATAGCCACAAGAGGGTTCACAGGAATATACCTAGACACACCCTTAAAAGAAAGATCCATCGAAGGCCCAAGACTCTCTAAACCAATAGGAGGCTCGCCGGTTTCTTCTCCCTCTTTCCCTGACGGAAAAACCAAACTACCGACAGCTTCTCTAAGAGACTTTATTTCGCCTCCCACCTCATCAAGAATCCTCTTCTCTGTTTCCTTTAGATCCGCCGAATAGTCTTCCCCAAACTCCTTTAACCTATTGTCCAACAACGTGTCCAATTCTGACCTTAACGCCCTCTCCAACGGCGACACCACTACCCTATTCTCAAACAGCAACTTCAACTCCTCAAACTCTTCGTCCCTCAGAGGCACTACCGAACGACTTTTCGAGAATCCTTGGGGTGGGGGGTCTTGACCCTTCCATTGAAAGACACAGGGGCATTTACCGTCTCGCTCACGGTTTTTCTGTTGATAGAAATAGAATCCCTCTGGAAGAGGAGTTAGAATATGTGACCTAGCCTGCTTATAAGTAAGTGGTGGATGCACGCGTGGTTCTTCAGGTTCCTCTCTTTCCTCAGCCATTCCCCTAAATCAACTCCTCTTCTTTTATCCACTTGATAAGAAGCGTATCCGGCTTCTCTGGATCGTAAACGACTACAAAATTTTCTACCTTACCAGTTAGGTCGAACCCCGCCTCTTCAGCTATTTCTGCTGGAACAAC
>JABXJY010000203.1 GCA_013375385.1 Desulfobacterales bacterium | reverse complement strand
ATTCGTTAATCGCTTGCCCTGTGGAATTTCCGCCGTTAGGCGGAACTCCCTGCGGGGGGTTCCACAGGGCAGGCGTATTTCACCGCGGTTACTTGTTATTCGGATAACTAATAACGAATACCCAATAACGCAAGTGGATGGCATGAACCCATTGCCAATGAAAAAGCTTTAATTTCAACAAGCGGTAGGATTTCCGAGATACATATTCAATACCCAATTGCGCAGCCGTCTTTTCTCCTGTCAGATGCCCCCAAAAGCACGTTCTGGGTGCGGTCCAGATAAATAGCCTGCCCTCCACCGACCTGGTTTACCGATGAAGGGATGTGAACGATATGGTGCCCTTTTTCCTTGAGGGTCGATGCTGTTTGCCCGGAAATGCCGTCTTCCAGATACACCTCCGTCCCTTGCATATGCCTTGCCCGTGGGGCATCGACCGCCTCCTGCAAATTCATCTTGAAATCAATGAGATTGATCAAAAACTGCACATGTCCCTGAGGCTGCATGTCCCCACCCATGACCCCGAAGCTCATCAAAAAATTGCCGTTCTTAAATACCATGCCCGGTATAATGGTGTGCATTGGCCGCTTGTGCGGTTCGAGCCGGTTTGGGTGGTCGGGATTCAGGGAAAACGATTTTCCCCTGTTCTGCAGTATGATACCCGTTCCATCCACAACCATGCCGGAACCAAAGGGCAGATAAATGCTGCTTATAAAGGAAACCGCATTCCTGTCCTGATCTACAGCCGCGACATAGACGGTGTCGGAACCCCGTGCGGATGAGGAAGGAGAGGGAGGGACCATTGCCTTATCGGGATCAATCTTGCCTCTGCATTGTTTTGCATATTCTCTGGAGAGAAGCTTATCTACCGGGATGTCTTCAAATTCGGGGTCGGTGACAAAGTAGTCTCGATCACTAAATGCAATCTTCTTTGCCTCAATGAGGAGGTGAAGATACTCCCGGCTACGGTGCCCCAAAGTGGCAATATCGTAGCCTTCAAGGATATTTAACATTTCCAGGGCAGTAACACCCTGCCCGTTGGGTGGCAGTTCATAAATGGTATAGTCGCGGTAGGTGGTTGCTATCGGTTCGACCCAGGTGGTCGTATGAGTCTCGAGATCTTCTAGAGAAAGAAGACCGTCATTCTGCCGGAAAAAGTCTGCGATGGCCTTGGAGATTTCACCTTTATAAAAGGTTTCAATGCCGTCCCGGGCAATCTTGCTATAGGTCCGAGCCAGGTGCCTATTTCGAAAGACCTGCCCAGGCACAGGGGCCTTACCATCAATGAGATAGGTTTTGAATGAGCCTTTCTGGGCACGAAGGAGATCTTCCATTTCTTTCCACTCGCCGGCAATAACCTCAGTGACGGGAAATCCATTTTCCCCGTAGTATATGGCATCTTCAAACAAGTCCCCGACTTCTAGATTCCCATAGCGCTCTACTGCCTGGGCCCACCCATCCAGGGCCCCCGGAACGGTTACCGATAGTATGCCTCGCTCAGGCATGGTCTTTATCCCCCTGTCGTGGAACCAGGCTACGTTCGCATGATATGGTGCCCTGCCGCTCGCATTCATGCCCATGACCCTGTTCTCTTTGGCCAGGTAGATGAGGGCAAAGGCGTCACCGCCGATTCCCACGGAATGAGGTTCAACCACACTCAAGGTGCTGACCATGGCTACGGCGGCATCCACGGCATTTCCGCCCCTGGATAGGACCTTGTAACCAGCAAGGGTTGCCAGTTGATGACTTGATGCAACCATGCCCCGCGGTGCCATGGTCACTGACCTCTGGGCATAGCTGTTCTGCTCTCTCTTTTGATTGTACGAGAAGTCCATACCTTACTCTCCTGGAATTCTGTTAAAGGTTGACAGAAAGAATACCTAGCAAGAATTGACTTAAAATGTCAATATAGAAACCTTGACCCCTTTCCCGGCAGTCTCGCTTGAGGCGATAGTTGGAAGGCTTATCGGTGGCGATAATGGATTGAGGTTTGGTAATCTGGGTGTCTGCTTATGGACAGGTATTTTTTCCACTTGACGTGGTTTTTTTTGTGTGATAGGAGAAGGCCCAATTATCTGAAGATGACCTTTATGGGGTGAAAAAGGCCCCAAAATAGCAGGCAAATTCTTTTTAGAAGGAGGTGACAATAGAAACATGGATAGTCTGCTGGCTGAATGAGGCAATTATTGATATTGCTCTAACCCTTTACTACTATAAGGAAAGGAGGATAGGTATATGGCTTATAATGCAGTTGAAATGAGCGATTGGCAAATCTCAGAAGCAGCTGAACAGAACATGCCGACACCTGATGAGTGGCAAGAGAGGTTGAATCTCCAGAAGGATGAGATCCTTCCAATGGGCAGATTATGCAAGCTCGATTTTTTGAAGATCATTGAACGTCTAAAGGACAAACCAGATGGCAAATACATTGAGGTAACTGCAATTACCCCGACTCCGCTGGGTGAAGGCAAAAGTACTGCCACATGCGGCCTTTTAGAAGGCTTGGGAAAGAGGGGTCTCAATGTAGGTGGATGCATCAGGCAGCCCTCCGGAGGTCCTACCATGAATATCAAGGGAAGCGCTGCTGGTGGCGGAAATGCACTCATAATACCTCTTACTGAATTCTCCATGGGTCTCACCGGCGACATCAATGACATCATGAATGCCCATAACCTGGCAATGGTTGCCCTCACCTCTAGGATGCAACATGAGCGCAACTATAATGATGAGCAACTGGAAAGACTCACCCATATGAGGAGACTGGACATTGATCCCACGAGAGCGGAGATGGGCTGGATCATGGACTTCTGTGCCCAGAGCCTTAGAAATATTGTCATTGGGCTAGGGGGAAGGATGGACGGTTTCTGCATGCAGTCAAAATTTGGTATCGCTGTAAGCTCTGAGCTCATGGCCATCCTTTCCATAGTTCGGGATCTTGCGGACCTCCGTGAAAGACTCGACGACATTACCTTGGCATTTGACAAGAGGGGAAATATAATTTACACGAAAGATCTTGAAGTGGGCGGTGCCATGACCGCCTGGATGAGGAACACTATCAACCCAACCCTGTGTTGTACGGTAGAGTATCAGCCATTGATGGTGCATGCCGGCCCTTTTGCCAACATTGCTGTTGGACAGTCCTCTATCATTGCTGACCGCATTGGACTCAAGATGTTTGACTACCATGTTACTGAAAGCGGCTTTGCTGCTGACATAGGCTTTGAGAAGTTCTGGAATGTCAAGTGCCGATACAGCGGCCTCAAGCCGCATGTATCAGTGCTTACCACTACTATCAGGGCCTTGAAGATGCATGGAGGTGGACCCAAGGTGGTGGCAGGATTAAAGATACCCGAAGAGTATACCAAGGAAAATCTTGGGTTACTCGAAAAGGGTATTCCTAATATGGTGCACCACATTAACACGATCAGGACGTCAGGGATAAATCCGGTAGTATGTATCAATTCTTTCCATACCGATGCAAAGGATGAAGTCGCCATGGTCAGGAAAGCCGCTGAAGAGGCAGGGGCCAGATGTGCTACGGCATCCTTTTGGGCAGATGGCGGTGATGGAGCCCTGGAGTTTGCAGATGCGGTTAAAGAGGCATGCGAGCAGGAATCCGAGTTTAAGTTCCTGTATCCTCTTGAGATGAAGCTTAGGGATCGGGTTGACAAGATCGCCAAAGTGGTTTACGGGGCTGACGGCGTGGCGTGGACAGCTGAGGCAGAGAATAAGGCAAAGATGCTGGAGTCCGATTCTAAGTATGATGATTACACGACAATGATGGTAAAGACCCACCTGAGCCTTACCCATGACCCGGCTGTAAAGGGTGTGCCCAAAGGGTGGGCCCTTCCTATCAGGGATGTGTTGATCTATTCCGGGGCCAAGTTCCTGTGTCCCTGCGCCGGGGCAATCAGCCTGATGCCGGGAACAAGTTCGGATCCTGCCTTCAGAAGGGTAGATGTTGATACAAAGACCGGCAAAGTGCAGGGCCTGTTCTAAAAGAAAGGTCCAGGGGGATCAGCGTAGATCCCCCTGGATAGAACCTCCAAAAGTACTCACCAGACTATTATCTGGCCACCTTTGTGCTCGAGGCGACGAACCCAGCTTCTTGTCTTGCCCCCAATTGCAACACTGGCCCGCCCTGGCGCGAGGTGCCTGGAATACGCTGTTGTCGCTGTAATATTTTGGACGCGGAGGGGGACTCTGCGGAACTCTGGCCCTGCAAGCCAGCCTGCCCTGGCGCGATGTGATGAGTTTATTATATATAGGCTATTGGTTTCTTAAAGAATTTAGATATCAAACACCAAATTTCCAATGCCAGGTCTGGGCCAGGGGCAGGGAATAATGGAGTACTGGAATGATGGGTATGGAGGAAGAAAGACCTCTAATATGACTTTTCCGTTTTTGCTGCCCATTATTCCGTCATTCCACTATTCCATGACGGAGGCGAGAAGTTAAAGCTAGAAAGAGGCCTTTAACTTCAATAAGTTTTGGAGATTCCGAGAAACTAGACTATGAGCTTTCAAAGAAGACTACTGTCAGGAGATTTTGTAGTACTGGCAGAATTTGATCCCCCCAAGGGTGTGGATGTCTCTGATTTGGTATCCCGTCTGGTAAGGATAAAGGGGAGGGTTGACGGGGTTATCGTACCTGAAATGGGACATGGGATCATGAGGATGAGCGCCCTGGGTGGCGCTGCCCTTATGCAGCAGCAGGGAATGGAAACCATTATGCAGATCTGCTCCCGGGACAGAAACAGGCTTGCCCTTCAGGGTGATATTCTATCAGCCTATTCCCTTGGCATTAGGAACCTCCTGGTCATACCTGGAGAAGAGATTATCTATGGAGATCATATTGAGGCAAAAACGATCGCAGATATTGATGAACT